>CAZQIJ010000220.1:0-5736 GCA_964592955.1 uncultured Anaerolineaceae bacterium | reverse complement strand
TCGCTGACCACGCCGCCCGGTTCCCAGCCGCGCTTGGCATAGTATTCGTCCAGCATCTTGTCCAGTTCGCACACGTGCCCTTCAGACCCCGGCATGGTGCTGGGTTCGTTCAGGAAGCGCGCCGGCAGCGTGTCTGCGCCGGGTTTCTCGCCTGCAAGCTGATTGTAGTAGCGTTCCAGGTTGTAGATGCGTTCGCCAGTCTTCATCACGTCGGCAGCGCTGAATTCCGGCAGCCCGACGAACGTCGCGTACTGCTGCGCATATTCCTCGGCACCTTCGGCAAACGCGCTGAACTTGCACAGGTCAAGCGAATCGCTGAACGCGTGAATGTCCTGCAGGATCATCAGCAGCTCGCCCTTGCCCTCCCACGCCAGCGGATCCGTCTTGAGGCCGATTACGCCCAGTTCGCTGGCCGGGGAATAGCCGCGCAGGTGGCACGCGCCGCGATTGCTCGTCGCATACCCCAGGCCCATCCCCTTCAGGCCGCGTGGATCGTAGGCCGGGATCGCCTGGCCGCGCACCGTCATCGCCAGTTCCGGGTGGCCAAAGTGCGCTGCCACGCGCGCTGTGCCTTCTGCCAGAACAGCGCCAATGTCTGCCCGCAGCGCGGTCTGGTCAATCAGTTCCGTCATCTTTTCGTGGTCGCCCCAGTTCAGCGGCACCGCGCCGTTATACCCGCGCTGGCAGATCTCCATATACGCCGCCAGGATGTTACCCATCTCGATGGTGTCCATCCCATACTTGTTGCACTGGTAGATCATGAAAGCGATGGATTCCTTGTGGTCATTGCCGCTGTTGGGGCCAAACGCCCACGCGGTTTCATATTCGTAGCTCTCGGTTCGAATCTTCTGCCCGCGATACTCAACCTCAACCTCTTTCTTGCACGCCACAGGGCAGGCGTGGCACGTCGGTTCGTCCACCAGGATCGTCTCGCGGATGTGCTCGCCGCTGACCAGTTCAGCCGTTGCAAACGAGGTCTCCTGACCGTTGCGCGTGGGCAGCGCGCCAATGCTGGCAGTGACGTTCATGAGCATGTTCGTTCCATACAGGCTCAGCCCGCCCTTGCGCGGGGACGTGATGTTCTTCTCGTCCATAATCGTCGCCAGCGCGCGGCTGTGCGCCTCTTTGAACCCTGGATGATCAACCGGCTTCGGGAATTCCTTCTTAGCCTTGATGACGATGGCCTTCAGTTTCTTCGCGCCGCCCACCGTGCCCGTACCGCCGCGGCCCGCCGCGCGGTCATTCTCGTTGATCCATGCCGCAAACCGCACCAGGTTCTCACCCGCCTGGCCGATCGTCATCACCGTGAGGTCTTTTTCGCCATACTGTTCTTTAAAGTGCGCGATGGTTTCGTGCGTGCTCATGCCCCACACCGCGCTCGCATCGTGCAGCGTGACGTTGCCATCTTCCACATACGCATACACCGGCGTCTCTGCCGCGCCGCTGAAGATCAGCCCGTCGAAGCCAGCCCAGCGCATACGCGCCGCCGACCATCCGCCCTGATGGCTGTCCGTAATCGTGCCCGTCAGCGGGCTTTTGGTGACCACTGCCAACCGACCGCTCATGTTGGCCTGCGTGCCTGTCAGCGGACCGTTCATGAAGCAGAGCAGGTTATCTGGCCCCAGCGGGTCAACCGCTGCGCCAGCTTCCAGGCAGTAACGCACGCCGAGCCCGCGCGCACCGATATACTTTAATTTCCAGTCTTCCGGGATTGTCTCGTAACTGACCTCACCGGTGCTCAGGTTCACCCGTGCGATTCGATCTGCATAACCACCAAGTGCCATTCCAGGTACTCCTTTTTCAACAAGCTGTCTTTTTGAGGTGCGGCATCCGCTGCTTACAGCATAACCCGCTGCGGTGTCTATTTCGGGTTGGAATAGCAAAAGTCTCAACTAAAGGTCAGTTGTAATGGTATTCGCGTGAGAGTTGACTTAGAATCTTTCCTAAAGATCGCTTAAGATTGCCCAAATAGAGTTTTGTTGTGAGGCGCTATGGGTCGCATTTCCCCGGATTACGTTATTCTGGGTTTGCTGGCAGGCGGAACCGGTCACGGTTATGGCCTGCTGGAGCATTTCCACGAGTCCGCGCCACTGGGTCAGATCTGGTCATTAAGCACCAGCCAGCTCTACAGCATCCTCAAACGCCTGGAAAACCGCTGCGAGATCGACGGGCGCGAGTTCTTCCCGGATAACGCGCCACCCCGCACAGAATACTGGCTGACGCCGCTGGGCCAGCACCGGCTTGCCCTGTGGCTGCTGGACCCGTTTCCATCTGCCAGCACGCGCCACATTCGTACCGAATTCCTCAGCCGCCTGTTTGTGGCGCGCCGCCTCAAAGAACCTGTGGAACCGATCATCGCCTCGCAGCGCGCGGCAGTCGTCAGCCGCCGTCAGCAGCTCACCGGGCAGCGCGCCGCCGCACATGGCGTGCTGTACCTGTCGCTGGATCTCCTCGTCAACGAGATGGACATCATCCTGGACTGGCTCGAACGCTGCGAAACGCATCTGGCGGCCAATCCCGATGATTTCAGCGTGACCCCTTTCAAACAGCCAACAGACCGTCACACAAGTTAAGCGAAAGCGCCACCATGACTACCGCCGAATTCTTCAGCGTCAAAACCGTCAGCGATGCCCTGAACATCCTCTTTGCCGCCTGGACACCCGAAGTCCGCCTCACCCGCACCGCCACCAGCACCGCCGCCGGGCGTGTACTGGCCCGCGCGCCGCAGTCGCCCGTCGATCTGCCAGAGTTCGTGCGCAGCAGCATGGACGGCTACGCCGTAAGGGCAGCAGATACGTTTGGCGCAAGCGCCGCACTCCCCGCCTACCTCAACGTGGTTGGGGTTGTGCGCATGGGCGAAGCGCCACAGTTCAGCATTGCGCCCGGCCAGGCTGCCGAAATCTTCACCGGCGCACACCTCCCGCCGGGCGCAGACGCCGTCGTGATGGTGGAGCGCACGCAGAAAGTTCCCCACACCACCACTGGCGAAATCGAGGTGCTGGCCCCCGTCGCTCCCGGCGAGAACGTCGTACAGGTCGGCGAGGATGTGGCGCGCCACCGCGATATCCTCCCGGCGGGGCACCGTCTGCGCGCGCAGGATATCGGCGGGCTGCTGGCGGTTGGCATCACCGAAATCGAGACCGCCGCCCGCCCCCTGGTGGGCATCATCGGCTCTGGCGACGAGCTGATCGCCCCAGACGAGACTCCCCAGCCCGGCCAGATCCGCGACATCAACAGCTACACGCTGGCCGCGCTCACCCACACGCTCGGCGCGCTCGTCACGGTCGGCGGCATCGCCCGCGATACCTTCGACTCGCTCTACACCCTCGCCCGCCACACACTGGATGCGTGCGATATCCTCGTCATCAGCGCCGGAAGCTCGGTCAGCACCCGCGACCTCACCCGCGAGGTGATCAACCAGCTCGGCAGCCCCGGCGTGATGCAGCACGGCCTCGCAGTCAAGCCCGGCAAACCGACCCTGCTCGGCGTCTGCGATGGCAAACCCGTGATCGGCCTGCCGGGGAACCCGGTTTCGGCCATGCTGGTCGCACGTCAGCTTCTGCCGCCCATCATCCAGCGCTTCATGGGCGAAACCCCGCGCCGTACCCCCACCATTCGCGCCATCCTTGCCGCCAATGTGCCGTCGGCAGCAGGCCGTGAAGACACGGTGCCCGTGCGCCTGGAACAGATCGACGGCCAGCTCTGCGCTTATCCCATCTTCGGCAAGTCCAACCTCATCTTCACGCTCATTAACGCGGACGGCCTCATTCTGGTGCCGCTCAACAGCGGCGGCCTCAAAGCCGATACCGAAGTCGAAGTGATGGTGTTCTGATGCCGCGCCAGTATTATCTCGAAGACATCCCTATGGACGAAGCGCGCCGCCGCCTGGCGGACGCGCTCGCCGACCGGCTCAACCCGCTCCCCGGTGAAGAAATCCCGCTGCGCGAGGCGTTGGGCCGGGTGACCGCCGCCCCGGTGTGGGCGAAAATTTCGTCGCCGCATTATCACGCCGCCGCCGTCGATGGCTTCGCGCTGGAGGCCGCCGCGACGCTGGGCGCTACCGAAACCCGTCCCCTCGCCTTCACCCTCGGCCAGGCTGCCACCGCCGTCAATACCGGCGACCCGATGCCGGTCGGCTTCAACGCCGTCGTCATGATTGAGCATGTGCAGTTCCCAACGGACGGCCAGATCTCGATCATCGCGCCCGTAGCCCCCTGGCAGCACGTGCGCATGTGTGGCGAAGATATGGTCGCAACCGAAATGGTGCTTCCCGCTCACCACAGGCTGCGCCCCGCCGATCTCGGCGCGATTGCCGGGTGTGGGCATACCGCCGTCAGCGTGTGCCGCCGCCCGCATGTCATCGCCATTCCCACCGGCTCAGAGCTTGTCGCCCCCACTGCCGACCCCAAACCGGGGCAGATTATCGAATACAACAGCATCGTCCTCAGCGCGCAGGTGGAGGAATGCGGCGGTTATGCCGAAACGCTGCCCATCGTGCCAGATGACATGGACCAACTGCGCGCGGCGCTGGATACCGCACTGGCGCACCACCCGGACCTCATCCTCATGCTGTCCGGGTCATCCGCGGGCAGCCGGGACTTTACCGCCAGTATCATCCGCGAGCAAGGTCAGCTCCTCGTGCATGGTGTGGCGGTGCGCCCAGGGCATCCCGTCATCATCGGCCTGGTGCAGGGCACGGTAATCATCGGCGTGCCCGGCTACCCCGTCAGCGCAGCACTCACCGGCGAACTCTTTATGCAGCCGCTGCTGGCGGCGTGGCTCGGCCAGCCCGCGCCCATCGAAAGCCGTCGCCGTGTGGAAGCGGTCATGACCCGTAAGCTGCTGTCGCCCATCGGGGATGACGATTTCGTCCGCGTTACGGTGTCCCAGGTCGAAGATCGCCTGGTTGCCGCGCCGCTCAACCGCGGTGCCGGCGTCATCACCTCGCTGATCCGCGCCGACGGCCTGGCGCACATTCCCCGCTTCAGCGAAGGCGTGGACGCCAATCAGCCGGTCAACATCATCCTCTACCGCGACGAAACCCGCATCCGCAGCGCCATCGCCATCATGGGCAGCCATGACCCCATGCTGGACCTGCTGGCCCAGCACGTCCGCGGTGTCACCCTCACTTCCGCCAATGTCGGCTCGCTCGGCGGGCTTATCGCGCTCAAGCGCCGCGAGGCGCATCTGGCAGGCAGCCACCTGCTGGACGAAACCACCGGCCAGTACAACATCAGCATGGTGCAGAAATATCTGGCAGATGTGCCGCTCACCCTCGTGACGTTTGCCCACCGCGAGCAGGGGCTGCTCGTCGCACGCGGCAATCCCCTCGGCATCACCGCCCTGGACGATCTCGCCCGCGTGCGCTTTGTGAACCGCCAGAAAGGATCCGGCACGCGCCTGCTGCTGGACTACGAACTCACACAGCGCGGCCTGCTGCCGGAGTCCGTCTCAGGCTACGCGCGCGAGGAGTATACCCATCTGGGTGTTGCCATTGCCGTCCAAACGGGCCTTGCGGACTGCGGCCTGGGGGTGCGCAGCGCCGCCATCGCGCTCCACCTGGACTTTATCCCGGTCGGTTGGGAGCGCTACGATTTCGTGATTCCGGAGTCGTCCCAGGCCAAAGCCGCGCCGCTGCTGGATGCGCTTCACAGCGACGCCTTCCGCCGCGCGCTTAGCCAGCAGCCCGGCTACCGTACCGATGCGACCGGGCAGCAGGTCTACCACCAGCCCTAG
>CAZQIJ010000219.1:4885-7645 GCA_964592955.1 uncultured Anaerolineaceae bacterium | reverse complement strand
ACCGGCTTTCAGCTATCTCGAACCCACCCCCAGTTCATTTGAGGCGCTGTATAACTACAACCGCCAGCAGCGGACCGCCTACTTCGACACCCGCACCGGCCAGCAGTCTAACCAGGCAAACAGCCCCTACAGCGTGATCGGCACCGGCTACCAGGTGAGCACTGCCGACGAGGCCTATTCGCTTTCGCGGCACGTTAGCGGTGATGGTACAGTCGGCTGGGTCAATGCTTCCAGAGAAATCATTCACGACTGGAGTATCAGCGGCGTGCATGCTGCATCCGTCGCGCTCTCGCCAGACGCAGCGCTGGCGCTCGTAGGGTATGCCGACGGCAGCGCGCGCCTCTATGAGACTGGCTCCGGGGCGCTGCGGCGCGTCTTCACCGGGCAGACTGCGGAGTCGATCACGGCGCTGGCCTTCAGCCTGGACGGAGCATGGATCGCCACCGGCGCAAGCGATGGGTCGATCTGGCTGCGGCCCACCGAGATCAGCGCCCTCATCGGCCTGGTGTGCGCGCGTTTGCCGCGCGACCTTACCGCCGCAGAGCGCGCGCAGTTCAGCCAGGACGACACGCCCACCTGCCCGCCGCCCACCACCGCGCCCTGAGTACTGGCGCAGCGCCCCACACACCGCACTCTTATCGCACCCGCGCGGAGTCTTGCGGTACCATTAAGAGGCGTAGTTGACGCTTACAAGGCAATCAGAGGCAGGCAGTAATGATGGAAAAATTTGATGGAAAAATCTTCGTGGTGACGGGCGGCGCGTCTGGCATCGGGCGCGCGGTGGTGATGCTGCTGGCGCAGGCGGGCGCTTCGGTTGTGGTGTCGGATGTTAACGCTGCCGGGGCAGAGGCCACCGCACACGCGGCGGGCCAGGGTGCCATTGCCGTGCCCTGCGACGTGACCGACTCGGCGCAGGTTGAGGCGCTCATGCAGGCGGCTGTGGGGCATTTCGGCACCCTGGACGGCACCTTCAACAACGCGGGGGTCGGCGGGACGCTGAAAGCCCTTCACGAAATCGACGAAGCCCTGTGGGACAGCGTGATGAACGTCAATGTGCGCGGCGTGTGGCTGTGCATGAAGTATGCCGTGCCGCACCTGCTGGCGCGCGGTGGGTCCATCGTCAATACGGCCTCAGTGGCCGGGCTTATCGCGTTTCGCGGCAACGCCAGCTACGCCGCCAGCAAGCACGCCGTCATCGGCCTCACGCGCTCTGCCGCTCACGAATATGGGCGCGCCGCAATTCGCGTGAATGCCGTGTGCCCTGGCTTTACCGATACCCCCATGCTGCACACCATCGAAGACGAGCGCCCTGGGATGCTCGAATCTGCACTGCGGGCGTATCCGCTGCGGCGCATGGGCACGGCAGACGAAATCGCCGAGGCCGTCGTGTGGCTGCTTTCTGACGCATCTTCCTACGTGACCGGCGTCGCGCTGCCCATCGATGGCGGCGTCACCAGCGGCTGACGTCACCAGCGGACCCCATCAATGTTGGGCAAACCGGGAAGAATGCGCTACAATAGTGCGTAATCTTCCCGACAAGAATACGAGCGCAACATGATCACTGTGACGTGGGATAACGCAGAAAAGACCATCGTTCGCCTGGATTACGCCGATCCGGTGAAAACCTGGGACGAATACCATGCCGCCGTCGCCGAATCCAACGCGCTGGCGCAAACGGTTAGCCACCCGGTCGATCTCATCCACAATCCCGGCGCGACCAAAATGCCGCCCGGCAATGCCCTCATGCAGATCTCGCGCGCCATGCGTGCCCAGCCCGATAATGTGGGCAGCATCTACATGGTCGTCAAGGACTCGCTGGCCCGCCGCATCCTGGAAACGCTTATGCGCCTGTTCGTCACGCGCAATATGCACTTTGCCGATACTTTGGAAGAAGCGCGCGAGCGCAGCGCGGCCAGTGTGCAGAAAATCGCCTGAAAGCCCGCGCGTGCCGGTGTGGTGGCAGGCATCTGAAGCAAACCTGATGACTTCTACCCACGCCAGGCGCACAACCTTTATGCTGGCGCGGGATTGCTGCGTGTAATATCAGGGAGTTACATGCATCGCCACAAATTCACACATCTTCCAGGTATCCGCGCACTGTCGCAAAGGAGTCACTATGTATACTGCCTCACGCTACCAGGCTTCATCTCCAAGCGCAAAGGCCAACGGTCAGGTGCTCTTGCCATACTATCAGGTGCTGCAGGGGACAGATCTGGCCCATCTCATAGACGAATACAGGCTGGACGAGCTAGACCCGCAGGCGTTCTATCCACAGCAGCGCGTGTGTGATATGCAGAGCGCCATGAATGAGAAGCTGGGGTTGTTCAGCGGCGAGCTGACCGACATCGGCAAGCGTTCCATCGATTCGATCCCGTTTCCGGACAATGTTCAGACGGTGGACGATGCGATGGCCATGCTGCACCAGATCTACCAGAACATTCACCAGAACATCCCGGCAGAAGAAGGCTGGACGTTTGAGCGCATCTCTGACCACGAAATCCTGATCGGTTTCAACTCACCCTACGAACCCTTCGCCGCCTACGGCTACATCTATGCCATCGCCAGGCGCTTTAACCCTGATAACCTGCACTTTACCGTCCACATGAACGAGAGTGAAGCGATCACCACCTACCGCGTGATGTACACAGCGCGTTAGGCGTTCGCGCAATACGCCACCAGCGCCGCCATAAAGTGCCCTCAGCCCCGCTGCGGCGCTGGTTCACTTCACCTGCAACACATCCTTCACCGCCACGCTGAACC
>CAZQIJ010000219.1:0-4875 GCA_964592955.1 uncultured Anaerolineaceae bacterium | reverse complement strand
CGGTCAGCATGTCTTCGCTGCCCAGTTTCCGCACGGGTGCGCCCTTACCGTAGACCTCGATCTCCTGCGTTTCCGGGTAGATCACCCACACCACGATCCCGTGTGCCAGATACTCCACAATCTTCTCACGCAAACGGCGTTCGGTCTGGGCGGTGGTGTTGGTCTCCACCTCCACCACCAGATCCGGCGGCACGCGGTTGTACCCCTGTTTGTCCAGCTCCGCCTGTTTCGACGCCGGCAGGTAGGCCACGTCCGGCGCATAGCGTTCATCGCCGATCATAAAGCCGCCGTCCGGGCCAGTGATGTGTCCCTCAATCCCGGCATCCTGAAGAAATTTAATGAGCAGATAGCTGATCCAGAGCGTGATTTTTGAGGCAAAGGCACTGGTGGGCATCTTCTCTGCGATTTCTCCATGAATGAACTCAAACGTGCGGTTGGCATTTTCTGGCAGGTCTGCGAACTGGTCGAAACCCTGCGCGGTCATCACTTCGCGGGCGGTCAATGTCTTTTCCCTCTGAATCGGTTGCGGTTGAATCCAGTGTAACATGGTTTCGTTCTGGCTCAGGTGCGCCTGATGTGAGCGCGCCTTCGCCGCCGCCATCCAAGCTGCGGCGAAGACCTGTTTCAACAGAATCATCAATCCCTGGTAGGGGCGGGGCAGTGTCCCCACCCGCCCAAATCCATGGCGCGCTTTTGTCTGGAACAGCCTGATGGACAAACCAAAACGCATACGCACAATCGTCCGCCCCGGATAACGCCTGTGTTGTCCCTACACAATCCGGCGGATGTAACTGCTCAGGTATCTTTGCCCCTCACCTCTAAATCCCCTCTCCCACGCAGGGGCGAGGGGGCTTTCTGGCCTGCGGTTCACCCCCTTCGCCCCTCAGTGGGAGAATGAGAGGGCTGAGGGGCATGAAAAAGCGCAGCAGAACCTACCTGAGTCGTTACCGGTGGATCTAAATGGGGTGATCCATGCGTTCCCCTGGCCCATACCCTGCCACCACAGCCCACTGCTTCTGACTTTGCAACAGCCCTGACATAAGACCAAGTTTCGCTGACAACCGCGTTAAGTTACGGTAAAATCAGTGTTATCATTGTGACAACCAAGAGGAATTGAACAATGGCTCCTAAACTGGACAGCTTCGGCGCGCGCGGTACTTTCGATACCGGCAGCGGCGAAGCCGTAATCTATCGCCTCAGTAAACTGGTCGCCCAGGGGATGACCAACATCGAGCGGCTGCCCATCACCATCAAAATTCTGCTGGAAAACGCGCTGCGCAACCTCGATAACTTTGAGGTGAGCGCAGACGACGTGCGCAGCATCGCCAATTGGAACCCTGCGGACATGAAGCTGGTCGAGATCCCGTTTAAACCAGCGCGCGTAATCCTGCAGGATTTCACCGGCGTGCCCTGCCTGGTGGATCTGGCGGCGCTGCGCAGCGCGATGGTGCGCATGAGCGGCGACCCGGCCAGGATCAACCCCATCATCCCGGTTGATCTGGTCATCGATCACTCTGTGCAGGTAGACGCCTTCGCCACGCGCGACGCACTGCGCATCAATGCCGAGTATGAGTTTGAGCGCAACCGCGAACGCTACGAATTTCTGCACTGGGGGCAGAAGGCCTTCAATAACTTCAAAGTGGTGCCCCCCGCCACCGGCATCGTGCATCAGGTGAACCTGGAATACCTGGCGAAGATCGTGCAGCGCTACCCGGACCCCGAAACCGGCGAACTGGTGGCCCTGCCGGATTCGCTGGTCGGTACAGACAGCCACACCACCATGATCAACGGCCTGGGCGTGCTCGGCTGGGGTGTGGGCGGCATCGAGGCCGAGGCCGCCATGCTGGGCCAGCCCATCTACATGCTCATGCCAGAAGTCATCGGCTTTAAGCTGACCGGCACCCTGCCCGAAGGCGCTACAGCCACCGACCTCGTGCTGGTCGTCACGCAGGTGCTGCGCCGCAAGGGTGTGGTGGGTAAGTTTGTGGAGTTCTTTGGCCCCGGCTGCGGCAGGCTTAGCCTGCCAGATCGCGCAACCATCGCCAACATGGCCCCGGAATACGGCGCAACCATGGGCTTCTTCCCGGTCGATGACGAGACGCTTCAGTATATGCTGCGCACCGGGCGCGACCAGTCCCTTACGACGATGATCGAACGCTACACCAAAGAACAGATGATGTTCCGCACAGACGACATGCCCGATCCGGTGTTCAACGATGTGCTGGAGCTGGACCTCTCCACTGTTGAACCGAGCCTTTCGGGTCCGCAGCGCCCACAGGATCGCGTGCTGCTGCGCGAGATGAAGGCCACGTTCCAGAGCGCGCTGCGCGCCCCGGTAGCCGCGCGCGGCTATGACCTCACCGACGCGAAACTGGCGACCCGCACCACCGTGCAGGACAACGGCCACAGCGCAGAAATCGGTCATGGCGCGGTGGTGATCGCCGCCATTACGAGCTGCACCAACACCAGCAACCCCTCGGTGATGCTGGGCGCGGGGCTGCTGGCGAAGAAGGCCGTCCAACGCGGGCTTAAACGCCAGCCCTACGTCAAGACATCGCTGGCACCCGGCTCGCGCGTGGTCACCGAATATCTGGATAAATCCGGGCTTTCCGAATACCTGGACGCGCTCGGTTTTCAGACGGTGGGTTATGGCTGCACCACCTGCATCGGCAACAGCGGCCCGCTGCCAGAAAATGTGGAGAGCGCCGTCAGGGAAACGGATCTGGTCGCGGCGGCAGTCCTCAGCGGCAACCGCAACTTCGCCGGTCGCGTTCACCCCATGGTGAAGGCCAATTACCTGGCATCGCCGCCGCTGGTGGTGGCCTATGCGCTGGCCGGGACGGTGGATATTGACCTGAATACCGAGCCTATCGGCCACGACGACAGCGGTCACGCGGTGTACCTCCGCGACATCTGGCCAACACAGCAGGAAATTCTGGACGCGATTCAAACGTCACTGTCGCCAGACCTCTACAAAACGCAGTACGGCAACGTCTATACCGGCAACGAAACCTGGAACGCCATCCCCAGCACAGACGAACAGGTCTACAACTGGGATAAAGACAGCACCTATATCCAGGAACCGCCCTTTTTCGTGGGGATGACGATGGACATCCCCGGCATTCAGCCCATTACCGGCGCGACGGTGCTGGGCATGTTTGGCGATTCAGTGACCACAGATCACATCTCGCCAGCCGGCGATATCGCCCTCAACAGCCCTGCTGGCAGCTTCCTGATGGCCCGCAGCGTGGAGCGGCGCGATTTCAACAGCTACGGGTCGCGGCGCGGCAACCACGAAGTCATGATGCGCGGCACGTTCGCCAACATCCGCCTGCGCAACCTGCTGCTGCCCGGCAGCGAAGGCGGCCTTACGCTCCACCTGCCCACCGGCGAGCCGATGAGCATCTACGACGCAGCCATGCTCTACAAAGAGACCCAGACGCCGCTGGTCATCCTGGCGGGCGCAGATTACGGCATGGGCAGCAGCCGCGACTGGGCGGCCAAGGGCGTGGGGCTGCTGGGCGTTAAGGTGGTCATCGCGTCCAGCTTCGAGCGCATCCACCGCAGCAATCTGGTGATGATGGGCGTGCTGCCGCTTCAGTTTGAGCCAGATGTGACGTGGAGCGGTTTAGGGCTGACCGGGCACGAGACCTACGATATCCTGGGGCTGGACGAAAGCCTTAAGCCGCTGCAGAAGCTGACGGTGCGCGCGACGGCGAAGGATGGCACTGTGAAGGAATTCCCGGTCACCGTCCGCATCGATACGCCGGTGGAGGTTGAGTACTATAAGAACGGTGGCATCCTGCACACGGTGCTGCGCAATTTCCTCCGGCAGTAAGGCGACACCTGCAAAAACGCCGGGGAGGTTAGCTCCCCGGCAGTGGACCGCCAAAGCTTAGCGCCAGCGCAGAACAGGCGGGCGGAAGGGTGCATCGAACTGGCGACCGGTGAACGGGTCGAAACGCATGTATTCCAGCGGATCATAGCGGAACCGGTTCATAGGGTCGAGTATACCGCCGTTGTAGGGGTCATAGCTGAATTCACTGGGCAAGACCAGACGCCTCAGCGCCATGTCGGCGAACTGGCCGGTCTCCTCATCATAATAAAAACGGATTATGGGCGCGTCGTCATTGTCACCAGGACGCCTGTTGGGCGGGTCATCGGGATCATCAGCGTCGATACCACCAGAAATAAGCTCCGGCGTGGGCGTCGGCCGGTTGAACGAGAAATCCGAGGTTGCAAAGACCCGAAACGAGGGCGTTGGCGTCCCAAACAGCCAACTGAAATCGGGCGTGGCTGACGGGCGATAATACCAGTTTGGTGTGGGTGAACTGCTGAACAACCAGAGTCCAGGTGTAGCGGTGTTCACTAACAAATACGGCGAAAAGGTGGGGGTATAGGTGTACCACTGCGCGGCTGCCGGTTGGGGGGTGGTGGCAGCCAGTAATCCTGTGATGAGCATGATGCTTACGAAGGCGGAGGCAATTAAGCTGCGGCGAAGCCGATAAGACGAGGGTGAATTTGTGCGCAAGAATGAATGCTCCTGAATCCACTGAAACGATGGTGACGATGGCCTGGTGAGGGCACAGGCTGTGCTCACCTCACCTATCTCTCAGGATATGTAAAAGCACTCCCTTAATGAACAGGCAGAAAGCTACATGCGGCAGTGACAAATGTCACACGTCCACGCCATCGTAGGGGCGGTTCGTGAACCGCCCATGCGGTAATCGCCCATGCGGTAATCGCCCCTGCGTCATCCGCCGTTCAGAGTATACTCGTCGCGGTAATAGGCTGGCATGGTTTCGGGCGACACACCAGACACAGATGTTGTTGGTCAATTGATTTGTGCGTCGTTTTGCCCTCACCCCCCGCCCC
>CAZQIJ010000218.1:0-7646 GCA_964592955.1 uncultured Anaerolineaceae bacterium | reverse complement strand
CCGCATTGATCGCATCGACCACATCGAGCGTCTCGCGGGCAAATCCACCCGCACCAAGGATGACGAGAGGGTTAGGCATGGTGGTTTGCTGTCTCTGCGACAGGATTAATCGCTTCTGTATTCCATTCAAGTCTCGGATGAACAGCACCGGGCCAGCGTCCAAACCATGTTGCCGCGCCCCGTACTTCAGGCGCTTCTGCGACATCGAATACGAGACCATCGTCCATGCGGAATATCGCCCGTGCTTGATCTTCAACAAAGAGCACTGTTACACGATGAGTACCACTGTTTAATAAGTAGCCCGGAATGTGGCAGACACTACGGAAAAGCCCCTTTGGATGAGGCTCTGTCAGCCATTTTACATCGTGTACTGGAGCGGTGTTAAACAGCATTGATCCATCGGTACCATAGACGTGAAGACTTAGGTTCAATAGCGTGGGCTTCAGATTCCAATATTCGAACTCAATGCGAAGGGGTGTAGTCATGGTAATCGGCTCACTGGGATCACCTTCTGCCGGGACAACGCGCATTCGTCTTACCCGGATACGATCATTGCCGGGCGCTTTCTCTATGTCTTCGTAAATCTGATCCATCGAACCGGAGATTGCACTGTTCAGGTAGTGAGAGACAACCGAATCTGTTGCACCCTCGTCTACAACCGCTCCTTCATTAAGCCAAATCGTGCGGTTGCATAGGTTCTGGACAGCCCCCATATTATGACTCACAAACAGCACCGTGCGACCTTCGCCAGCAACATCGCTCATCTTGCCGAGACATTTCTTCTGGAATTGTGCGTCACCGACGGCGAGGACTTCATCCACGACGAGGATTTCCGGTTCAAGATGCGCCGCGACGGAGAAACCAAGTCGCAGTCCCATGCCGCTCGAATAGTGCTTCACGGGTGTGTCGATGAACTTCTCCACGCCAGCGAATTCGACGATCTCATCAAACTTGCGGTTGATGTCGTTGCGCGACATGCCGAGGATCGCGCCGTTGAGATAGACGTTCTCGCGGCCTGTTAGTTCGGGATGGAAGCCTGTGCCGACTTCCAGCAACGCGCCGACCCGCCCGTACACATCCGCGTAGCCGGTGGTCGGTTCGGTGATGCGCGAGAGGATTTTCAGGAGCGTAGACTTTCCTGCGCCGTTGCGCCCGATGATGCCTACGACTTCACCGTGCTTGACCTCAAAGGATACATCTTTCAGCGCCCAGATTTCTTCGGTCAATCCCGCCGCGCCGTACGCTTCTCCGCGCAGGAGATCACGCGCACGCCTGAAAGGGGCGCTCACGGCTTTGGTGATTGCATCACGGAAGGTCTGATACGCTTCCTGCGGCCCGCCGATGCGATACATTTTTCCGAGATTTTCAACTTTGACTGCTACGTTACCCATAGAGACTACACCACATCCGCAAAGGATTTTTCCATGCGACGGAAGTAAAACAGGCCGCTCACAAACAAGAGGAATGCAGCCAGTGAGGAAACCAGAATGACGGAGTCTGGAGCTGTTTCAGTGCCCAGTAGCGCCCAACGGAAGCCCTCCACCACGCCCGCCATCGGATTGATGCCATAGGCCGCGCGCAGCACATCATTTTCAATCAGGCTGCTTGGATAGGCGATGGGGGTAATAAACAGCCAGAATTGCGTCAGGAACGGCACGGTGTAGCGAACATCACGGAACTGCACGTTCATCGCGCTGAGCCACAACCCCACACCCAGAGAAGTCACAAACGCCAGCAGAAGGAAGAGCGGCAGGAAGATCACGTTCACGGTCGGTATGATGCCGAAGAAGAGCATCATCCCCAGCAGAACGATGAACGCCAGCACGAAATCCACCGCGCCAGAAAGCACCGTCGCAATCGGGATCACCAGGCGCGGGAAGTAGACTTTTTTGATAAGGTTAGCACTCCCGACCAGGCTGTTTGCCGACATCGTGAGGCCAGACGCGAAGAACGTCCACGGGACGAGCGCCGCGTAGCTCCAGATCGGGTAGGGCAAGCCGTCCGATGGGATTTCCGCGAGGCCGCCGAAGAACAGGCTGAACACGATCATCGTCATGAACGGCTGGATGATCGCCCACGCCGCGCCGAGCACGGTCTGCTTGTAGCGCACTTTGATGTCGCGCCATGTGAGGAAATACAGCAGTTCGCGGTATTCCCAAAGCTCATGGAGCTTGAGCGACACCCACCCTCTTGAAGGCTCAATGCGCAGGTGGGGTAGATTTTCATGGTCTGTTGATGTTAGTGCTTCGGTTTGGAGGACAGGTTCTTGGAGGATGGTCATGTTCTCGCAGTATGCTTTCAGGTATGCTCCGCACTCACGACATCACCCTTGTGATGATCGTGCTGCTGCTATCTAACAAAACACAGGCTTATGCATACACGTGGTCACAAATGACCTCCGCTGCTCCGCTGTGCTCGTATTGGCGTTACCCCGGATGCAAACCACGCCCTTATTCGCAAGGCAAGTATAGCGCAGGTCTGATCTGGGTAAACGTAAGGTTCAGGAAAGTGAGTTTAGCTTGACCTTCGTAATACTACCACCCGTAGGTTGCAGCGGAAGGATTCGAAATCAAGCGCTTGCACACGGCTAAATCTAAGTAACGTGGAAAGAACGCAATCTTCGAAGTTGGCCAAACAAGGCCCACACCAGCAATTTCTGGTTGATCCTCGCTGAGGATTTCTCACCCGATACACCAATGATGTGCATTATAGTGCGAATCGAACGCTGGTGCCAATTAAGATTTATACCAAATCCTTCACAGGTTGGGGATTGTAATTTAATCCGATACTTCGACGGCGCAAGGGGTGCTACCGAACCGGCAGCGACTCGATATCGGCATTGACCACCAGCAGCGCAGATGCGATCCAGAAGTCCACAGTTTCATGTGTCGGCGCATGATTCACTCCTGGTAAACAGCCGTTACGATCCGGCCAGTAGGCGCGGGTTGATACACCGGCGAGGCGGGCTATACTGCTTGGGTCAACAGAATTACCTACCAGGAGTTTGGTTCATGGCTAATGTTGATCAGTTCCCTGTCGATCCCACGCCCGTTTGGCGCTCCGCCGCAGCTTTCGAACGGATGATGGCTTATTACGATGCGCAGCTCACACGCATCACCGTGCCTTACGAGACGCGCTTTGTCGATACTCGCTTCGGCAAAACGCATCTGATCGCTGCTGGCGACCCGTCCAACCCAGTACTGATGCTTTGGCATGGCATGAACATTAACGCCACGGCTTACGTCCATTGGTTCAACCAACTTGCCGATGCGTTCTACATCATCGCACCGGACACGCTGGGTGATGCTGGAAAGAGTGCGCCGACGCGCATGGACAAGCGCGGATCGCTCGATTACGGACGGTGGGCGGTGGACGTGATGGATGCGTTGGGCATTGCGCGGGCGCACCACGCCGGGCTGTCGCAGGGTGGGTGGCTGCAGATGCAGCTTGCCGCCGTTGACCCGGCGCGGTTGATCACTGCCAGCTTATTCAGCAGCGCCGGATTTCTACCGGTGAGCCAAGCGATTCTGGTGAAAGTGCTGCCATGGATGCTGCTGGGTCCGAAACGTGCGGCGGAGCGGATGGTGCGGGTTATGTCTGGCACTAACAGCCTCAACGACCCCACCATGGTGGAGGTGTTTCAGCTTATCTTCGGGCTGAAGGTGGAAAGCGGCACGCCGATCATGCGCGATGACGACATCCGCCGACTAACAGCACCGACACAAATCTTCATGGGCGCGCTAGAACAGACCTTCCCGCCAGAGGGGGTGATCGCCAAAGCCCGGCACCTGCTTCCTAACCTGGTACGCGCCGAAGTGCTGCCGAGCCTATCGCATGGGATGGGCGAGCAACCCGACCTACCCCCGCACCTCGTGCGGGGTTTTGCGCTGGAACACGAGGCGGGGTGATTCTTGGCAGATCGAGTTTCCACGCTCGGCGGCAGTGATCAACGTAGAGGTAAACGTGCCGCCCCACACCACCCCCACTGGCAGTGGTGTAGCGCTGCGACAGCCGCCTCGAACTCCCTTCGGCTGATGCTGCGAAAAGCGTTATGGTGCAGCCGGGTGACTTCAGCAGCGAAGTAATCCAGATCCTGCCGCCATCGCGCATCGCGGGTAGCGGCAGGCGTGGGAAAGGGCGCTGGTTCCAGCACTGAGGGCGGCAGAACGCGCGACGCAGCAACCGCGATGATCACCAGCAGCGCGATCCCCGCCACACCAGGGAAGAGGTAACGGTCAAAAGACAGACATCGCATGGCGTTCCTCCATCGTTTCATCCTATCGTACACCCATGTTTCTGACCCGGCGCGCCTTTTGCCCTCTGCATCGTGCTTATCCAGGCACTCATCCAGCCCTCACAAATGTCAGTTGACACGTTACCAAAAAGTCACCTATACTAAAGGTGACCTTTGAGTCACATGAAGGGCGTAAATCATGGAAGAGGATGTGTTCAAGGCCTTGGCGGATGCAAACCGGCGCACGCTCCTCGATGCCCTCTTCGCCAGGGACGGCCAATCGCTGAACGAACTTTGCGAACACCTGCAGATGACGCGCTTCGGCGTCATGAAACACCTGCAGGTGCTGGAAGAAGCGGGAATTGTCGTCACGGAGAAGGTGGGGCGCGAGAAGCGGCACTACCTGAATGCGGTGCCCATCCAGATGGTATATGACCGTTGGGTAGGCAAGTATATGCAGCCCTGGGCAAATGCCCTCACGACTTTGAAAACGATCATGGAGGCACCTGGCATGAACGACAAACATATCCTGCAAATCTACATCCAGACCACGCAGGACAGGCTGTGGCAGGCGCTTACCCACAGCGATATCACACAGTTGTATTACTTCGGCAGCCGTGTGCAATCTGACTGGCAGCAGGGCAGCCCGTACCACTTCCCAAACCCATCCGGCGGCAATTTCGTGGAGGGCACCGTCCTGGAAATTGATCCACCGCGCCGACTGGTGATGACCTTCAGACCCGTTTTCCAGTATCAGGCAGGCGAAGAAACCCCCACCTCGCAGGTCACCTGGGAGCTTGAGCCGGTGGGGGCGGCCTGCAAACTGACGCTCACCCACGCTGGCATTGATCTTGCCAGCCCGCTCGCACAGGATCTGGTGACTGGCTGGGCACAGATCACCTCTGGGCTGAAAACGCTGCTGGAGACGGGTAAGCCGCTCGACCTGACCCCCTAGCAGGCCGACAGCGCCCACAACTTACCTTCGTTTACGCGAGGCACTGCATCCGCAGTGGCCTTCTGTAAAGCACGCCTATTGACCTTTATCGTGAAGACGTAGTGCAAAGGAGAGCACAAGTGAAAACCGTAGCGATTGTCTTTCACTCTGGGTATGGCAATACCGCCAAAGTCGCAGAAGCAGTGGCGCAGGGCGCACAGGCAGTGAGCGGCGTCACCGTAAAGATGCTGCCCCTGACGGCAGATCAGCTTGTCGCTGGTCGCTGGCAGGATGATGGTGTCATGGCAGAACTTGCCGCTTCTGACGCCATTATTTTCGGCGCGCCGACCTATATGGGAATGGTATCGGGTGTGTTTAAATGCTTTGCCGATGCTACCGTCGGGGTCTGGTTTCAATTGGCCTGGAAGGACAAAATTGCAGGTGGCTTCACCTCGTCGGGGTATGCTTCGGGCGATAAGGTGATGACACTCCATTATATGGCTACGCTGGCTGCCCAACTGCGCATGGTGTGGGTTGGCCCTGCCGCGCCGCCCTCAAATCTGACCGGGGATGAACAGGACATTGACCGCAATGGTTACTACATCGGTGTTGGTGCGGTGGGGAATGTGCGGGAAGACCTGGGATTGCCGAGCGCCGGTGATCTGAGGACGGCGACGTTATACGGCCAGCGTATCGCTGAAGTGACCCTGCGCTGGCACGCCATTCCGCTTACTTCACAACACGCAACGGCGTAACCCAAAAGGAGATTGCAAATGCTTCATGACAAACAGATCCTCGTCTTTGCCGCGACGGGCGCAATCAGCGGCGCGGTGGCGCGCATCGCCGCCCAGCAGGGCGCAACCGTATGGCTTTCCGGGCGCGACTCCGCCCGGCTGGACGCCCTGGCGCAGTCCATCACCACCAGCGGTGGCAAGGCTTGCGTTGACGTGGTGGATGCCCTCGACCCCGACGCTGTCGAGGCCTACACGGCACGGGTGGCGCGCGATGCCGGGCGCATCGATGGCGTCTTCAACGGGATCGGCGGACATCCAGCGGAACTCGGCTACCCGCATGTCTCAACGACGCAGACGCTGGACGCGTTCATGCTGCCGATGGAACGCATCGTGAAATCGCAGTTTCTCACGGCGCGCACGGTCGGCGCGCAGATGCTGCAGCAGGGCGGCGGCGCGATTGTTACCCTGTCCGCCACACTCAGCGGGATGACTGCCGCCAATATGGCAGGGATCAGCGCGGCGTGCGGCGCAGTTGAGGCGCTCACGCGCGCCCTGGCCGGTGAGTTCGGTCATGCTGGCGTCCGTGTCAACTGTGTGCGCGGTTCCGCCATGCCCGAAACCCGCACCATCCGCGAAACCTATGCCGGCCAAACTGCCATCCTGGGTGCCCCCATGCCGATGTCGCTGCCGCCGCTGGGTCGCCCCATCACAGTGGACGAGACGGCCAATACCGCCGCCTTCCTGCTGTCGGATTATGCCAGCGGGATGACCGGGCAGGTTGTCACGGTGTGCGCCGGTCAGTTTGTCGGGTAGGGAGTAACGTTCAATGCCAGCCATACTACCGTTCACCGGTTTCCCCGCCGAGGGGATACAATTCCTGCGCGACCTGCGCGCAAACAATGACAAAACGTGGTTCGACGCGCACAAGACGACCTATCAGAACAGCGTGCAGGATCCGGCGGTCGCGCTGGTCGCCACGCTGGGGGAACGCCTGCGCGCGCACTTTCCGCGCATCACCTACGACACACGCACCAACGGTTCGGGTTCTCTGATGCGCATCTACCGTGACACGCGATTCAGTGCAGACAAAACGCCATACAAGACCAACGTCGCCATGATGTTCACGGCAGACTCAGGAAAACGCATGGAGCAACCAGGGTTCGGGTTGCAGCTTTCGCCGGACGGTGTGGAGCTGGTAACGGGGCTGTTCCAGTTTTCGCGGCCTCAGATGGAAGCGTACCGCGCGGCGGTGTTGGATGACAAGCGCGGCCCCGCCCTGACTGCCGCCATCGCTGCGGTGATGAGTCGCGGCGGATACACCCTGGGCGGTGAAACGTACAAGCGTGTGCCCAATGGCTATGACGTTCAGCATCCCCGCGCCACCTGGCTGAAGTTTTCTGGCCTGCACGCGTTCGCGCCGCCGCTGCCGGTCGAAATCGCGCTGACTTCAGCGCTGGTTGACCAGGTAACGGCGCATTTTGTCCACATGTCACCGGTTGTGGCGTGGCTGGAAGCTGCGCTTGTCCCTGTGGGTGTGGCAAATCCCTGATCTGTCCTTCATCCGGTATCTGAGACCGCGTGCATTACAGGGGTCTCAGATACCGCCGCTGCCGCCGGTGTGATGTGTCAGGACCCTGTTGGCGGGTGTTCATCAACGCGGCACCGCTGCCTGAACTTCCCATACAGCCTCACCTTCGTCCGCGGGGGTTGTCTCCCGTCTCATCTCATCCCTGATGGGTGGCAG
>CAZQIJ010000217.1:0-7709 GCA_964592955.1 uncultured Anaerolineaceae bacterium | reverse complement strand
CTGGAAAACACCGCCGAGGCCAAATACGAGATCATCAAAGCGCTGCGCCCGGACGGTGTGGCCATCTTCAACTGGGATAACCCGTATGTGCGCGCGATGTATGCGCGCGGCTACCCGCAAACGCGCATCGCCGTCAGCAAAACGCTTGCGCCGGATGACCCCGCGGCAGACGGCCCGCGCTTTGTCGCCAGCGAGATTGAGGAAACGCTGGACGGCCTGCGCTTTGCCGTGACCGACCGCGAAACCGGCGCGCGCGAACACCTGACCGTGCCCGTGCTGGGCGAACACAACGTGACCAATGTGCTGCTGGCGTGTGCAGTCGCCGTCCACGAGGGGCTGAGCCTGAAGGAGGTGGCCTTCAGGGCGCGCAGCCTGCGCCCGTCCGAGAGCCGCCTGGTGCGGCAGACCACCGCGCAGGGGATTACGATCATCAACGACGCCTACAGCGCCAACCCGGCTGGCGTGGTTTCTGCCCTGCGCGTGCTGGGGATGCACCAAACAGGCCGCCGCCTGCTCGTCACGCCGGGGATGATTGAGCTGGCGCACATGCACGAGGCAGAAAACCGCCGCCTGGGGCAGATCGCGGCGCAGCACAGCACCGATGTCATCCTGGTGGGAGCAGAGCAGACGCGCCCGGTGTATGATGGTCTGATGGATGCCGGGTTCGCGCCGGAGCGCATACACGTCGTGGCGGCGCTTGCCGAAGCGGTGCGGTGGTACCAGGCGAACCTGAGATCCGGGGATACGGTGTTGTTCCTGAACGATCTGCCAGAAACATATTAGCGAGGATAGGACCATGGACTCTGCTGAGCCTGCGAAGCGCAAGATGAGCCGCCGCCTGCTGATTGCCGAGATCGCCATTGCGCTGTCGGCGCTGGTGGTGGCGTGGAATCACACGCGCGGCACGGTAACGCCGCCCAGCTACGACGAACCCGCATCTGTCTATATGCAGCGCGGCAGTGCAGCCATGCAGGGCGAAGATTTCCCGGCTGCCATACAAGCCTACACCGCCGCCATCGAACGCAGCCTGGGCGAAGATCGCCTGGACGCCGAAGCCTATTACCAGCGCGCCCTGGCCTACCATTATGATGGGCAGCACGCGCGCAGCATCCAGGATTTTACCACCGCCGAGGAGCTGAGTCCGCGGCCATCCCAGGCGCTGTACGTCATGCGCGCCGCAGCGTATACGGCCATCCATAACCTGCCACAGGCGGTAGAGGATCTGTCGTCTGCCTACCTGCTGTGCAGCACGGCCTGCGAAGACCTCATCGCGCAGCGTGCGGCGCTCTATGAGCAGATGGGCTTCTATACCAACGCCATCGGGGATTACCAACTGCTGCTGCAATCGGACAAAGACAACCTCATGCGGCAGGAACAGCTCGCCCATGCCTTCGAGCGCGCGGGCGATGCGGTATCTGCCGCGCAGGCCTGGGATGCCCTGCTGCGCCTGCAAAACCGCGCCGTAACCGAGGCAGGGAGCAGCCGCGCCACGCTGGATGCCCCCACCGCGGTGAATACCCACCGCCTTACCGTGCAGCGCCCGGCCACAGTCTCGATTGCGGTGCGCGTCGTCGGCAGCGAGGCGCTGCATCCGCTGGTGATCGTGCGCGATCCCCGGTTCAGCGCGCTGGCCTACAGCTATACCCTGGACACCACGCGCGGCGAGGGCGCGGCGGTGTACCTGGACGAGGTGCAGCTTCCCACTGCGGGAACGTACACTGTTGTGGTGGGGGCCTATGGCGCAAACTCTCAGGGTACCTACCAGCTCAGCATCGACATTCATGAGGCACAGCAGTAGCGATGAGCACCAAAACGTTTTACGTGTTTCATGGCGACGACGATCTGAGCATCGACGAAGCCGTCGATAAGCTGCGCGGCGGCATGGGTGAAAACGGCGAACTGAACACCAGCGAATTCGACGCCGAACAAACCACCGTGCCGGAAGTGATCAACGCGGCGTCCTCGTACCCGTTTCTGTCGGATAAACGGCTTGTGATCGTCAGGGGACTGCTGGCGCACCTCACGCGCAAGGGCGCGGGCGAAACGGGCAAACGCGGCGTGGAGCAGCTTGTGAACGAACTGCCGCACCTGCCGGACTATGCGCGGCTGGCCTTTGTGGAACGCGGCACGCTAAGCGACAAAGACAGGATCGTCCAGTTGGCAGGCAGCGCCCCCAACGGCTACATCAAGCAGTTTGCCACCCCCAAGGATTCAACCGACTGGATTATAAAGCGCGCCCGCACCGCCTATGCGGTGGAGATCGACGCGCGTGCCGCCGCTGCGCTGGCCGAGGTGACGGCGGGTGACCTGCGCCGGGCAGATAACGAACTGGCCAAGCTGACGGCTTACGTCCATCCGAGCGAGCGCATCGCCGAGGACGATGTGGCGGCGCTGACCCCCTACATGGCCGAAACCAACATCTTTAAGATGGTGGATGCGCTGGCGGAAGGCCGCGGCAAACAGGCCATGCAGATGCTGCACCACCTGCTGGACGACACGAAGAACAACGATCCGTTCAGCATCTACGGCATGATTATCCGCCAGTTCCGCAACCTGCTGCTGGCCAAAGAGCATCTGGTGGGGGGTGGCGGCACCGGGTCCATCGCGGCGGCGGTGGGGGTCGCGCCGTTTGTGGCGCAGAACCTGGCGCGGCAGGTGCGGGGGTTTTCGCTGCCCCAACTGGAGCAGATCTACCGCACGCTGCTGGAAAACGACATCAGGATGAAAACCGGGCGCATAGACCCGCAGCTCGCGCTGGATCTGATGGTGGCGACGCTTTCCGGCTGAGCGTCTGGCGGCGGCGCTGAGTACCAGGGCAAGCGCAACGACTCAGGTAGGTTCTGTTGCGCTTTTTCATGCCCTTCATCCCCCTGCCCCCTGCTCCCACTGAGGGGCTGAGGGGGTGAAGCGCATATCGCGTATACAGGGGCGCTGACCCTATCACCCCGGCAGGGAGCGAAGCCCCCTGCACCCCCCGTGCTCATCCTGTAGGGGCGCTAGGCCTGCAACCGCGCTTCCAGCCGCGCTTTGACTGCCGGCCATGCTTCGCGCACGATGCTGTACAGCATGCTGCTGCGCACGAATCCATCCGGCATGATTATGTGGCTGCGCAGCACCCCTTCCCTGACCGCGCCCAGCTTCTCGATGGCGCGCTGGCTTTGCAGGTTGCGCGCATCTGTTTTGAGCTGCACACGGTTCGCGGCGCAGCGCTCGAACGCGTGCCGCAGCAGCAGGTATTTCGCCTCTGGGTTGACGTGTGTCCCCTGGTGCGCTGTGGCAATCCACGTGGTGCCGATTTCGAGGGCGTGATGCATGGGCTGAATGTCCAGGTAAGTCGTCACGCCAATGGCCTTGCCGCTGGCCAGGTGAATCTGCGCAAACGGGATCGTGGCGGGGCGGCTGCACAGGAGGTCGATATAGCGGCGCAGGCCGTCTGGCGAGAAATCTGGCACGGTCACGTGATAGCGAAAGATTCCGGGTTCTGCTGCCGCCGCCAGGTCAGCAGCATGATGTGCGGCCAGCGGTTCCAGGCGCACGGTGCGGCCTGCCAGCATCACAGGCGCGATGGTCATCGTCATGGGGGGTCCTTTGTGGGCATATGCACAGTAACACGTTCACGGTAACACAGAAGGTTACCGCCACCAAGACACCATGCGCACCATGCGCCGCCAAACCCCGGCTTGCGGATTCTGCCGCCGCACAGGACAATGGACGCGTCTTGAAAGGACTTAGCAATGGGTGATAGTTCACAGTTGGGGCAGATGCTGGCAGCACTTTATGGGGACGACGCGCAGCGGCTGGCGGCCTTTGACCTGCGCGGGCTGCTCGTGCCGGATTTCGCCCTGCGCATCGCGGATCTTGAAGCGCAGTTGGCCGCGCTGGAAACACCAGAGGCGCGCAGGCTGGCGGCGCGCCGCCTCACCGAAATGCGGCTGGTACAGGCGCTGGTGGAACAGCCGCCCACGATCACGGCGTATGCCGGCAAGTACATCATCCTGGAGGGCATCAGCGGCTCTGGCAAAGATACGCAGGCCGACGTGCTGGCGCAGCATCTCGCGGAGCGTCGCCCGCTCATCGTCCGCGAAGCCACGCCACGTTACGGCAAGGCCGCCGCCCTGTGGGATGATCCCGACCTGTTTGTGCAGGCACATCTGCTGCTGGCGGATCGCTACGCGCAGATCGAGGCGCGCATCAGGCCAGCGCTGGCACAGGGGGCGGCGGTGATCTCCATTCGCAGCTACCTCAGCACCCTCGTGTATCAGGGCGGACTCACCGGGCAGACAGCGCTTTTCGATTTTTATCACCGCTTCGTGCCGCCCCCGGATCTCGTCATCATCCTCGACCTCCCGGCAGAGCAGGCCCGCCAGCGCATCGAACACCGTTCGGCGGCACAGGGCAGGCCCATCATCGGCTTTGAGAGCCTCGAAAACCTCATCCACATGCGCCAGCGCTATGCCCAGCTTGCCCGCGACCGTGCCGCGCTGAACTATGTCGTTGTGGATGCCGCGCAGCCCGCGCAGCAGGTTACCGCCGAAATTCAGCGCCATGTGGACGCGCTCTATGGCTGACCGGCGGCGGGCAAAAGCCGGTATCGCCACAGCGCAGCGGTCACGCCGCCCTGATCGCCAGCAGCGTGTGGGCGGCGCGGCCTACAGGTCTTCGTCGAGCAGCCTCAGCAGGTACTGGCTGTACTCGTTATCCTTAATTTTCGGCACCACTGTGCGCAGTTGGTCGCGGTCAATAAAGCCCTGACGGTAGGCGATTTCTTCTGGGCAGGCGATGCGCAGTCCCTGGCGTTCTTGCAGCGCCTGCACGAAATTGGCCGCCTGCAGCAGCGATTCATGCGTCCCGGCGTCCAGCCACGCTGTACCCCGCCCCATAGGGATAACGCGCAGCCTGTTGTGTTCCATATAGATACGGTTGACATCGGTAATCTCCAGTTCGCCGCGCCGCGACGGTTTCAGCCCGCGCGCGATTTCGACCACCTGTGTATCGTAAAAATACAGCCCTGGCACCGCGAAATGCGAGCGTGGATGCGCCGGTTTTTCTTCGATGCTCAGCGCGCGCCCGCTGCTGTCAAATTCCACCACGCCATACCGCTCTGGGTCGCGCACCTGGTAGGCAAAGATCACGCCGCCCTCGGTCAGTTGGCCTGCCATTGCAAGCTGTTCAGACAGGCCGTGACCGTAGAAGATGTTGTCACCCAGAATCAGGCAGGTCGGCGCGCTGCCGATGAAGTCCTCGCCGATGAGGAAGACCTCAGCAATGCCGCGCGGCTGATCCTGTTCGCGGAACGTGAAGCGCATCCCCCACTGCGAGCCGTCGCGCAGCATGTTTCTGAAGACCGGCAGCGCTTCTGGTGTGCTGACCACCAGCACATCGCGGATTCCCGCCAGCATGAGCGTGGACAGCGGATAGTAGATCATCGGTTTATCGTATACTGGGAGCACCTGCTTGCTTAGGCCGTTGGTCAGGGGGTAGAGGCGGGTGCCATGACCACCAGCGAGAATCAGACCTTTCATAGGTGATTTTCCGTTGGATTGTGTGGAGCATAGACAAACTGAAGTTAGATTAGCGATCATTCGGGGATTGCGCAAGGCCGGGGTGGTTTGCACAGGCGCAGGTGGGGCGGGGGCAGCGTGCCCCACCTGCGAACGGCCTTACTGCACCGGCAGCGTGTTGAGGTCTGCGCTGAGGGTGCCCAGGTAGGCGGCCACCCAGCCAGACCCGCCGCCATAGTTGACCAGCAGCCACGATGCATCTGCGCTGCGCGCCACAACATCCAGCACGGCGTTATATGGAATGCTGGCCACAATGGCGGCGTCCGTCGTCGGCGCGGCGCGCATATTGAGCGCGTACCCGGCGGTGAACGTCACGCCGGAGGCTGCGCCGGGCTGCCCCGCGCTCACCTGGGAGGCCTGGGCAGGCGCTGCGGATGATCCTGCCTTCCACCCCTGGATCAGCGGTTGCAGCGTGTCTAGCGCTGTGCGCCCAAAGCTGCGGCTGGGTTCGATGTGCGAATTCTCAAAGTACTCATTCCAACTGACGATGAGGATCGCATTCGCGCCAGACGCGGCTGCGCCGTTCCAACTGCGGGTGAGGAAATCCCCGCCGCTGCGATCCACCTGGCCGGATGGATTCGGGCGGTTATCCCGCGCTGCGATGGCGTCCTCATCCCATCCTGGCATCACGGTTGGGGTGAAGAAGGTGGCACCCGCCCTGCGCGCCCGGCCAGCCCAGGTGGTGTTCACCGTTTCAGGGCTGCCCCAGGACACGTTGAAGAGATACAGCCCGTCGAAAACCTCCAGGTAGCTGGTGCTGGTGCCCTCCATCACCCAGATTGTCGAGCGCGATGGGTCTACCTGCGCGCGGATATCCCGCCACTGGCTGAGGCTGAACCGGCTCTGATTCCAGAAGTAGATCACGGGCTTACCGTCATAGCGCAGGTAGGCCGGGTGGTTGGCACGGTCATTGATGATGTGGCTGAGGGACTGAACCACGGTGTCGGTGCTGCTGAGGTAGTCCTGCTGAAACATATCGACCGAGACGCCGATTCTGAAATCACGCGCGCTGGCCTGGTCGAGCAGGGCGTTAAAGGTGCTGTTGGTCAGGTTGTCGTTGGCAGGGCCAAACCACGAGATGATAAACGCATCGATGCCAGCGCCTCTGGCCTGGTCGATGTGGCGTCCCAATGCCCCTGCATCGCGCGAGTCATAGGGTTCGCCTGGCTGGTCGGTGAGGATGGGATTGCCCCAGGCTTCGCCCGTCCACCAGCCCATATAATACGCGTAGACCTGCCTGGGCGGCTGCTCCTGCGCGCTCAGTGCTCCCACAATCCCCAGGACTGCCAGCGCTGCCAGCAGATACCGTACTGATCTTAACATGGTAGATCCTCACAACTCACAAACGGATGTTCTCAATTACAGGCGTTATTGTGGTGGCATGTGGGGCAGAAGAACATGGTACAAATGTGGCCTTGACACCACGAAGGCGTTATTTATCGATCTCGTTGTGATCTGTTCTTAGTCCCGCAATCCTTTGTCCGCCGGTGCTGACGAGGCTCAGGATCTGGGCGGGGACACTGCCCCGCCCCTACACGCGCCTGATGATTTCGCTGGAACAGCCCAAGACACGGGGAGAGGGAGCGAATGCCCACCGCCTGCGGGAAAGGCTCCCATTGGCGACCTTCGACAGCCACCCCGCGCGCCTGGCCGCGCAGGGGCGGCGTGGAACGGCGAACGGCGAACGGCGAACGGCGCAGCGAGGGGAACGAGGGCGATGCGGGATTCACGCGCAAAACAGGGTGCAGCAGTTACGTGCTGCACATCAGAAACGCCAGGGAAAGGCCGTGATGTAACCGGTCAGCTCCGCGTAGCCGTAGCCCGTTACCGCGCCAGCCAGCGAAACCGCGCCTTCCCAGTAGGCGATGTCGCCGCTGTGAAGTTCCTGGTCGCGCAGCAGCGGCGTGACCGTGAAGGCCAGTTCGGGATCCTGGAGCGTGATCGTCCAGCCAGACGGGTAAAGCGCCTCGGTGTGGGGGCTGGTCCAGCGATCCAGCGCCTGGATTTCGAATTCAGAGGCGTAAAGGTAGCGCGTGCTGCCGTCCTGCTCCACCAGCAGCCCGCCGAAGGCCGGTTCGCGCCCGCCCTCTGCCAGCCGGATCTGCCCGACCATCAGATCGCGCCCATCGTCAAACTGTAGGCCAAACC
>CAZQIJ010000216.1:0-7714 GCA_964592955.1 uncultured Anaerolineaceae bacterium | reverse complement strand
CAACCCCATTACGCTTAGCCGCTGACGCGGCTAAAAAATGCTTGCCAGGCTGCGAAATCGTAACTAATCAGCCCTGTTTTGCGTGTGAAGCCCTCATCCCCCGCCCCTTCTCCCTGGGGCGAAGGGGTGATTACGGCGCAGCAAGGGTCTTTAAGTCCCTCTCCCTGGGGAGAGGGATTTAGGGTGAGGGCAATTTAGCCTCACATTCGATACCTGAGTAGTTACAAGAAATTTAAAAGTTTTTGATCCAACTTTTTACAAAAAGTTGGCGGGGGGTGGGGGGCAGCCCCCCCCAACCGCCTGCCTGAGTAGTTACGCGGGGACAAAGAAGGGGGCAGCATGACGACGACCGTGCGCGGCGCGCTTTATGGCCTTACGGCGGCGGCGCTGTGGGGCGGCATGTATGTGGTGTCTGACGTGGTGCTTGAAACCATCCCGCCGTTTACGCTGCTGACGATTCGCATCGTCATGGCGGTGGCGGTGCTGCTGGCACTGCTGCGGGGAAAACTGCCACCGATGACACGCCATCAGGTGATCACGCTGCTGGCGGTGGGCGTGGTGGGCTATGGGATCAGCGTCGCGGCGCAGTATGTGGGCACAGACCTTTCGACGGCGGTCAACGGCGCGCTCATCACAAGCGCGTCGCCTGCGTTTATCCTGCTGTTTGCGGCGCTGCTGCTGCGCGAACGGCTGACCATGCAGCGGTTGGCGGCGGTGATCCTGGCGACTATTGGCGTCGTCGTCATCATCGGCCCCAGCGCGGCCAGTTTCGGGTCACAAACGTTTGGCGGCGATGTGGCGCTGGCGCTGGCGGCCATCACCTGGGGATTGTACTCTGTGCTGGTGCGGCGTGTAAGCGCATGGATGGACACGCTCACCATCAGCGTGATGGTGATGAGCGGCGGCCTGATCATCACGCTGCCGGCCTCGGTGCTGGAACTGGCGCAGAACCCGGTCGGCGAAATCACCCCGGCGATCCTGCTGGCGCTGGTATACCTGGGCGTGATTACGATGGCTGGCGCAAACTGGCTGTGGAACCGGGCGTTTGCGCTGGTGGATGCCTCTGCCGCGTCGCTGTTCTTCTTCGCGCAGCCGCTGGTGGGCGCGGCGCTCGGCATCGCCCTGCTGGATCAGCCGTTCACGGCGCAGATCGCGCTCGGCAGTCTGTGTATCGCCGCTGGCGTGCTGCTGGCGCTCATCCCGCGCCGCTACAGGTTGCCAGAGGCGGCCAGATCGTCATAGATGGTGCGTGCCCAGCGGCGGACGCTCTCCACATACTGGTCTGCGCCTGCCTGCACCACGTCCGCCGCGGTCATCGTCCAGGCCACAGGCTGCGCATAACGGCCCTGGCTTGCGGCGGTCGCCCGGATCTTAAAGCTGCGTACCCCGGCGTCGTTGGTGCGGTTGACCCACGCGCGCAGGTCTGCCGGGTTCACTTCATCGACCACGAAGGCCCGCAGCAGGCCTTTCGCCCCGTTCAGCCATTCCGGCGACAGCACGCGCGGATGCTGAAGGTAGAAACCCGTCACCATCAGATGATGCACGCTCCCGCGCGCCGGGTCCTCGCTTTCCCAGTAAAGAAGCTGGTGGAAGTGTTGTTCGCAGGTCTGGTCTTCCGCCAGCGCTGCGCCGCATTCTGAACAGATCGCCATCGCATATTATCCTGTTACGGCCTGCTGACACAGTCTGCGTGGCAGACGGTTCAGGGGGGCAGCACGGTCATCAGAGCCGGGGGACGGTGGCCCCCATGATGCATGAAAAAACCTCCGCTGTACATGGCGGAGGTTGCGACGCTGGCCCCGGCTGCGCGGGTACAGCAGCACGCTGAACGTGGCAGGGGGCAGGGGGGTGCCGAACCTATAGGCGTTAGCCCCTTCGCCCCCTGCCACAGGTGTAACCGCTGCGCTTATGGATCAACCCATTTACAGCCGCCGGGGATTTTGCAGCGGACGAGGCCAGCCTCGTCCCTACGCGTGTGCGCATTCGTTTTGGTTTTCCGTTAGTCCAGGATTGCGCCGCCCGCCACCACGCCGAAGACCAGCGCGCCGATGAACAGCACCAGGAACAGGAAGAACAGGATCTGCGCGATACCGGCAGCCGCGCCCGCCACACCACCAAAACCCAGCGCGCCAGCAATCAGCGCGATGATGAAGAAGAAAATTGCCCACCCTATCATGTGTACAGCTCCTTAGCCTTAGAATTCAGATCAGCCAATAACTTTTCTGCCAACGAACAAACCCAGAAGCAGTGCCCCCACAAACAGCACTGCGAAGATCCCGAAGATAAGCTGCGCGATATCGGCAGAAGCGCCAGCGATTCCACCGAACCCCAACAGTCCAGCAGCAATGGCGACCAGGAAAAAGAACAGTGCGAGACGCAGCATGGACGTTTGTCCTTTCGTGTGTCGGTGTAAGATATTTACATCGTAATGACTCTAGATGGGTAAGTGCTGAAGCGTGAGTTAACCCTGGCTGAAACACGGCCTGTAATGTGATGGGCCGCATCAGGTCAACGCACGGGCTGTGCATTACCAAAGCACGCCGCCGCCCCCTTGTAGGTTAGCGATACGGTGTAAGGGCGCGCAACTGCGCGCCCGCCGCGTTGGGTGTCCCTACCAGCCCTCACCCCCTGCCCCCTCGGCTGGGCGCGCAGCGGCGGACGGCGATGGGGCATGAGGCGGTGAGGGCAACCCAACGCTACAGCGTCGGCTCTGAGACGCTCACCATCGGCACGCTGATGTAAAATGTGGTCCCGGCTTCCACCTCGCTCTTCAGCCACACCTTGCCGCGATGATTCTCCACAATGGTCTGCACAATGCTAAGCCCCAGGCCAGACCCGGTCACATGCTCCACGCCTTTCTGCCGCGCCCTGAAGAAGCGCTCGAAGATGCGGTCGTGCATGTCTTCCGGGATGCCGATGCCGGTATCGCGCACCTCGAAGAACACATGATCATCGCTGGGATACGCCGCCAGCGTCACCGTGCCGCCGTCTGGCGTGAATTTGATGGCGTTTTCCACCAGGTTGACGAGTGCCCGCTCGAACTGCTCGTTATCCCCCACAAACGCCAGCGGGTGCCCGCGCACATCGCTGGTGAGCGTGATCTGCTTATCGTCTGCCAGCCGCCGCAGCTCTGCCAACGTCACGTCGATCATCTGCCCGGCATAGCACACATCGCGTTTCATCTCCACCGTGCGGATCTTTTCCAGATCCAGCACGCCGCGGATGATGCGGTTCATGCGCTCCAACTGGCGCTCGATTACCTGCAGGTGCTCGCGCTGGGTGGGCAGGGCGCTGTCTGCCAGCAGGTCGAGGTAAAGCATGGCCCCCATCAGCGGATTTTTGAGGTCATGGCTCACCATGCGCACCATCTCGCTCTTCAGGCGATCCAGCTCCTTAAGCTGCGTCACATCGTTCATGACGGCCACCCAGCCATCCAGGCGCGGTTTGCCGAAAGCCGCCAGATGGCACAGGTAGGTCTTGCCGTCCAGCGAGATCTCGTAGATGTGCGCGCCGCTGGTGTGGATGTCGCGCATGACGGTGCGCCGGTTGGCAGGGAAGGCGACGGCAGGCAGCGCGTCTGCCATCTGGGCGGCCTGGGGCGGCAGCATGAACAGGCGGCGCGCGGCAGGATTGGCGAAGATCAGGTTCAGGCGGCGATCCACCGCCACAACCGGGTTTTCTGTGCTGGTGAGCAGGGTTTCGAGCTGCTGGCGCGCATCTTCGATCTGTTCAAACAGCTTGCGCTGCTCTTCAAACAGGCGGCTGTGGGCGATGGCCACCGCCGCCTGCGCGCCCAGCAGTTCGAGCAGGTTGGCGTCTTCGCGCCGGAACAACCGCCCCTGACGCCCCGCGATCACCATCAGCGCGCCGATGACCTGAGCGCCATACACCAGCGGCACGCAGATCAGCGCCCCGAATGTCTCGCGCGCCAGCGGCAGATCCGGCGCGCCTTTCCAGTCTCGCCCATAATTCTCCAGGTACATGGTTTTGCGCGTCTGCGCGACGGTGCCCGCCACCCCCTGGCCGAGCGCGATGCGGGCGTGCAGCATCTGCGGCGGCAGCTCGTGGACGGTGACCAGTTCGAGCTGGTCGGCCTGGCGCAGAAACAACCCCGCGCCGTCTGCTTCCAGCCACCCGGCCGCCTGCTTAACGATCTCGTTGAGGACGACATCGATGGCAAGCTGGCTGATGACGGCCAGGCTCACGCGGTGCATCGTTTCCACCTGCGTCCCGCGTTCCGCCAGCGGCGTGATGATCTCCTGGCGCAGAATGGCCAGGCTGATGATGAGCGCTCCGATGGCGCTGACGGTGGTGGCCAGCGAGACGACGGCGATCTCTGGGTTCAGGAAGGCCAGCCCCTGCCCGATGCTGAAGATCACCACGCCGCTGATGACCAGACCGCTGCGGAACTTGCGCCGCATCTGGTAGGTGAGCGAAAGCGTCACACCGTTGAAGACCGCGAAGAACAGAAACGGCAGCCCTTCCAGGCGGTAGGCGGCGGGGTCGAAGCTGGCGATATCGGCATGGGTGCCGGCCACCGCCAGGAACACGACGCGGTAGGCCGCCGCCAGCGCGAAGCTGAGCATGGCGCTCACGCGCAGTTCGCGGCTGTGCGCCCCCACCAGCACCGTCACCAGCGCATAAAGCGCGGCGCTGGCCCCCATGAAGCCGATTTCGATGATGGTGAGGCCGGTGGTGAGCGGCAGCGCCTCAAACTGAAGCAGGATCGCCGTCTGCATCATCAGCGAGCCCACATTCCATATCACCACCATCAGCAGGAACAGCGCAAACACCTGATTCTGCTGGCGTTTGGCGTCGTGCCACAGCAGAATCAGCAGAAAGCCCAGCGCCAGTGCCAGCGTAAGGCCGTTGGTGATCAGCGTCGTCCCGGCGATCATCCGCCCCCTACTTGTTGGGCGAAAGCGCCGCTGGCTGCTTCTCGAACCGGTAGCCGATGCGGTGCTCCGTCAGAATGTAGACCGGGTTCGAGGCGTCTGGTTCCACCTTGCGCCGCAACTGGCTGATGTATACGCGCGGGTAGTACACATCGTCCACATACTCGTGCCCCCACACCTGTTCCAGTAAATCGCGCTGGGTGACCACTTTGCCAGCGTTTTCCAGCAGCACGGCCAGCAGCTTGAATTCTGTGGGGGTCAGGTGAATTTTGCGCCCGCGCACATGGACCTGCCTGCGGTGCAGGTCCACGCTCAGATAGCCGTCGTTATAGCCCTGTTCGCTTTCGGCACTGCTGGCCTGGGAACGGCGCAGCAGCGCGCGCACCCGCGCGATAAACTCGTTGATGCGCACCGGCTTGATGAGGTATTCATCTGCCCCGGCCTGCAGCCCCTCCACGATATCTTCTTCGGTCACGGCCTGCGCAGAGAGCATCATCACTGGCGTATCGGCCACCTCCCGAATCCGGCGGCACACGGTCAGGCCGTCCATGCTGCCCGGCATAACAATATCCAACACCACAAGGTCGGGTTTGGCGGTGTGGAAGGTGCGCAGCCCATCCAGGCCATCACCGCACAGGAAGACCTCGAAGCTCTCATTGCGCAGTTTCTGCCCCAGTGCTTCGCGGATGACCTGTTCGTCATCGACAATCAATACTTTCATAACGTCCATCCACCGTTGGCTTGTGATCTGCTGATCTCTATGACCATGAGTTTAACACGAAATGGTCAAACACGAGGCGTGCATCGCGGTAAGAATGCTGTACGGTGGTAGTTACGGCGCGCGCAGCAACCTTAATGCCCGCGGCGCTGATGGCTCACTATAATCATGGGAATGCCAGTGTTACCGCAGGTACGGCTGGCAGTTCAGACCAGATGAGCGAGGGAACCCAAAAATGGCACTCACCGATGCACAGAAACGCCTGGTGCGCAGCACCTTTGTACGGATCTCGGCACAGAAGCAGGCCGTTGAAGACCAGTTTTACGCGCGGCTGTTTGAGATCGCCCCGGAAACCCGCCCCCTCTTTAAGTCTGACGTGAAAGAACAGGGCATGAAGCTGATGCACATCATCTCGCTGACGGTGATGTCGCTGGACACGCTGGACGCGCTGCTGCCGGGCATACGCGCGCTGGGTATGCGGCATATGGAGTACGGCGTGAAGATGGAGCACTATGCAGCGGTGGGGGATGCGCTGATGTGGGCGCTGGCGCAGAAACTGGGTGACCACTGGACGCCGCAGGTCGCAGATGCCTGGGCAGCGGTGTATACGCTGCTGGCAGAGAACGCCACTTACGCGTATCTGGACAGGTGACGCCTGAGGTGGGGTGTGGGGGGAGAGGAATTCAGGGTTAGGGTGCCTGGGCTGAGGCGGTACGGTGTGGGGATGCGCAAACTGCGCGTTCGCCCACCCAAACCAGGACACCCCGTTGGGTGTTTGTGCCTGCCAGCCCTCACCCCCTGCGCGTGCGCCGCTACAGCGCCTCGTCCCCATACCCGTCAAAGTCTTCGGCGTCGTCGTCGCGCAGATCGCTGTCGTCACCATACGCGCGTGGGGTGCCGCCGCGCACGGTGTAATGCAGGGTTTGCGCCATGATCAGCCCGTTGCGGATCACGAACGAATCCGCGCCATCGCAGGCAAAGCCGCCTTCAGAGTCGGCGCTCCATTCCAGAAAGGCATATTCACCCTTCACCAGTTTGGTGCGGTAGGTATAGTTGGCATTGGGCAGAAGGCGGTCAAGCATATCTGCCGCCTCTTGCGCGCCCTCATGCCCCAGGTGAATGCCGGTGCCGCTGAGGACGATAACGTCTTCGGAGTAATTCTGCGCGATGTCCTCTTCAACCTGCCCCTCAGCGCGTTTGCTCAGATGATCCTCGAACACCTCGCGGGTGGAGCGCTGGCGAATGGCAGTGATTTTCTCGGCCATGGTTAGACTCCTGCTCAGATCTTCCAGATGAACTGCCTTGCGCATGAGGATAAATCAGGCATCGGATGTTCGCAACAGCAGCGCAGCAGGAAAATGCGCCAGAATTTTCGCCAGTTCGGGCCCGTCTATGCGCATGCCCGTAAACACATCGCGGTACTGCCCAGGTGGCAGGTTCAGGCGCGTATCGCCCCACACGGCCCCCAACGGCGGGATCTCTGCGCCGCCGGTAAGCGTGGCGGCCAGGCGCGGCACCACCACCACCAGCGCCGCATCGCCCGCGCTGCGCATAAACGCCACGGCATGCTGCGCCTTGTCGCCGCTGACAGAAAGCGGTGTATAAACGCATTCGGTGTCCCCCAGGCCAAACAGCGCCGGGTGATCGCGCCGGGTGTGCAGCGCGCGCCAGGTGAGGTACAGCTTAATGCGCCCGTCTGCGGCGTTTGCGACCAGTTCGCGCAGCAGCTCCGGCCCGGCCTCACGCGCGGCCAGGTCTGCCAGCAGCCGCTGGCGCAGCGCGAAATCCACAGGGCGGCGGTTATCCGGGTCTACCAGGCTGTAATCCCACAGCTCTGTACCCTGGTACGTATCTGGGATGCCTGGCGCGGTGAGCTTCAGCAGCGCCGCGGCCAGCGCGTTCCAGTGGCCAAAGTAGGCGGTGCGGCGGCGCAGGTCGGCGGTATCGGCGATGAACTGCGGGTTTTGCAGCGCAGCCAGCACAAAGCGCTCCAGCGCGTTATCGTAGGCTTCGTTGGGGTTCACCCAACTGGTATGCACTTTGGCCTCGTTCACCGCCTTGCGCATATAGGCCACCAGCCGCCCCGGCAGCGTGGGGTCGC
>CAZQIJ010000215.1:0-7744 GCA_964592955.1 uncultured Anaerolineaceae bacterium | reverse complement strand
GGTCATAGGTATCTGCCAGCATGCCGCCCAACAACGCAAACAGGATAATGGGCAGAATGCGCACCAATCCCAGCAGCCCCAGGCCGAGCGCTCCCGTATCCAGGGTTATGGCGCTGCCAAACAGCGAGAGTGTGGTCACATCGTCGCGCAGGAGCTGAAAGACGTGCCAGTCTACCGCGGCGATCTGCATCTGTGTTCCTGTGGTCGAAACCAGCTCACCAAACCAGATGAGGCGAAAATCGCGATAACGAAGGGCGGCCAGCCGAGGCTGTGCGTTGTTTTGTTCCATAGTTTAATCTGAGTATACAAGCAGAAGCCTGCAACAACTGTAGCGCCGCCCCAGCAAACCGTTTAAGTCCATAAGGGTGCATAGATGATATGCGCGTCGTTTTCTCAGATGCGCGCAGCACGCTATTGGCATGTGTCCGCACCTCTGATATAATGCCCTAAGACTCTCAGAGTCACCCTTATACTTTGACCTGTAAGCTCACTGTCCAGCTTACATGGTGACACGCAAAAAAGGAACGAAGGCAGAAATGACGATCTCTAAAGACGAAAAAGGGACGCTGATCCAACAGTTTGCCCGCCACGAGGGTGACACCGGGTCGCCCGAAGTGCAAATCGCCCTGCTGACCCAACGCATCAATCTCCTGACCGAACATCTGAAGCTGCACAAGCACGACCAGCATTCGCGTCGTGGCTTGCTTAAGCTGGTTGGGCAGCGGCGTCGCCATCTGAACTATCTGAGCCGTACCAATCCTGACTCGTACCGCGAACTGCTCCAGCGTTTGGGGCTGCGCCGCTAATTCAGGGTGGCGCGCGCTGCTCAAATGGTATCAGCGTTACGTCTGCAGACCTGTCACCGCGCTCCCCGCACCCGCGGGGAGGCTAACCACCGCACAATGAGTTATGCTTGCTGCGCCCGGTGCGGCAGGAATTGGCGAATGCTTCTAACGTTGGGTTAGATGTATTCCCCAGTCCCTGGCTTACCGGGCGCTTCTGTTATCCTTTAATGGAGGCTCCAACCATGGTAGAAGTAGTATCACGAAACGCACAAACGTTCACAACCACGCTGGCCGGCAAAACCCTTACCATCGAAACGGGTAAGCTGGCCGAACAGGCAGGGGGTGCAGTAACGGTGCGCTATGGCGACACCCTGTTGTTCGCCACCGCGACGATGAGTAAATCCGCCCGTGAAGGGATCGATTTCTTCCCCTTGAGTGTCGATTACGAAGAGAAACTCTATGCTGCTGGTCGCATTCCCGGCAGCTTCCTACGCCGCGAAGGCCGCCCCGGCGACGGTGCGATTCTGATCTCACGCGTCATCGACCGTCCCCTGCGTCCACTGTTCCCGGATGATCTGCGTAACGATGTGCAGATCGTCGTCACACCGTTCGCCCATGACCAGGAACACCAGGTCGATATGCTGGGGATCATCGCGGCCAGCGCCGCGCTGACGATTTCCGATATTCCGTTCAACGGCCCGGTCGCGGGGGTTCGCATCGGCCTGGTGGATGGCGAACTCGTCATCAATCCTGTGATCTCTGAGATGGAAAACAGCCTGCTTGACCTGCGCGTGGCAGGGACCGGCGAGGCCATCTACATGGTGGAATGCGGCGCGCTTGAAGTGGACGAAGAGACCGTAATTCGCGCGCTCGAACTGGCATTCGAGGCAATCCAACCCGTGATCGAACTTCAGAAGCAGATGCGCGAGCGGGTGGGAAAACCCAAGGCCGAATATGCTCCCGCCAAACGCGACCAGGCACTGGTTGACGCCCTGCGCGCACGCGCCGGTGCAGAGATGCGCCAGATCATCATCGAGAAGACCGACCGCTCTGGGCGCAAAGAAGCAGTCACCGAACTGATCGACACCGTTGTGGCAGAGTATGAAGCAAAGAACGCAGAAGCAGCCAGCGAAGAAGAAAAGGTCAGATCGTCGCACATCCGCGAGCTGTTGGACGAATTGATGGGCGAGGAAGTGCGCCGCCGCATCATCGAAGACGGCATCCGCCCCGACGGACGCGGATACACGGAAATTCGCCCGCTCTCTGCCGAGGTGGGTCTGATCCCGCGCGTGCATGGCTCCGGGCTGTTTACACGTGGTCAGACGCAGGTGCTGAGCATTGCAACGCTGGGTACGCCCGGCGATGCGCAGGAACTCGATACCATCAGCCCGGAAGAAGACAAACGGTACCTGCATCACTATAATTTCCCACCCTTCAGCACAGGTGAAACCGGTGCCATGCGCGGGCCCAAGCGCCGCGAGATTGGGCATGGTGCACTGGCAGAAACGGCGCTGCGCAACGTCATCCCGGCAGAAGACGAATTCCCCTACACGATACGCGTCGTCAGCGAAGTGCTCAGCTCCAACGGCAGCACCTCCATGGCCAGTGTATGCGGCAGCACCCTGGCGCTGATGGATGCTGGTGTGCCCATCCTGCGCCCGGTGGCCGGGATTGCGATGGGGCTGATTAAGGAAGGCGATCAGGTCGCCGTACTGACGGATATCCAGGGCCTTGAAGATCACATGGGAGACATGGATTTCAAGGTTGCCGGGACGACCAACGGCATCACGGCATTGCAGATGGACATCAAGATTACCGGTGTCACCACCGCTATCATGAAGCAGGCGCTGCAGCAGGCGCGCGAAGCCCGAATGGCAATCCTCCAGGTGATGCAGGACGTGATCGCCCAGCCGCGTAAGGAACTGAGCGATTACGCGCCGCGCATGACCACGATCAAGATCAACCAGGACAAAATCGGCGCGGTGATCGGGCCGGGCGGTAAAGTCATCCGGGGTATTCAGGAACGCACCGGCGCAAAGATCGACATCGAAGAAGATGGCACGGTGTTTGTCTCTGGTATCGAAGGGGCGGGTGTGGTTAAAGCCATCGAAGAAATTCGCGGTCTTACCGAAGAACCAGAGATTGGCCGCGTGTACACCGGCAAGGTAACGCGTATCGAACCGTATGGTGTCTTCGTGGAGTTCTTGCCCGGTCGTGACGGCATGGTACACATCTCACAGCTTGCAGACCATCACGTTGCCAAGATCGAAGACGAAGTCAGCCTGGGTGATGAACTGATGGTTATGGTGGTCGATGTGGATGCGGGGGGCAAGGTACGCCTCAGCCGTCAGGCCGTCCTCGAAGGCTGGACTGTCGAAGAAGCCCAGGCGCGCGATTCGCGCGGGGGGCGCAGCGGCGGCAGTCGCAGCGGCGGCGACCGGGGTGGTGATCGCGGTGGTGATCGCGGTGGTGATCGCGGTGGACGCTCCGGCGGCGACCGAGGTGGTGATCGCGGACGTTCCGGCGGTGGTGATCGCGGAAGGCGTTAAACCCACGCCGCATACAGGATTAAACACACGGGGCCTGCCTTACCTACAGGCCCCGTTTCGTTGCGTGCCTGCGCGCAGGGCAGAAAACACCGGGCTGCGAAATGGCTTGATGCAGCACATTAGCAACCTGTTGGGATTACCCCACGCCCAGCCTACGCTCCTTCGGCTTTCCCCACGCGCATCATCCTCCCCCAATGGAACTCGCCTATAATCAGAGAAGGTACAGGAAAAACGTGTTCACTCAGCACGGCACACAGCACAGTTACTGACCCTACGTCGGGTGATACCTGTTTTTCCCCCGGCGTGGACGACAACCATCGGCTGCCCTTTCGCCCTGTTACCCTGACCCTGCACGCGGGGGTCGCTTGTGCAGAGCTTCGTTTACGCTCAGAATATGGCGTTGCTTATGCCAAATGACCCACCAGGCCAGCTTCATAAGATTCAGGTGACCAATGTCTGACCAATCTCAGCCAACCATGCGTGGCAAGCGTCGTGTAAGTGCCCAGCGCACCGCACAAAACCCACGTGTACAGCCGTCTGCACAGCGCACGATGGCAAATACCCGCGTGCAGCCGCCGCGCTCCCAACAGCATCCGCACGCCGGCACACCGCCCCAGGCCGGAACGCACCCGCATGGACCGGCCAGTTATTCTGCGCGCGCAGGAACCCCGGCGCAGCCCCTGCCGCCGCGCGCGGCTTCTAAACCGGTGCCCTGGGCGCTGATTCTGCTGTTCGGCGGGGCTGCGCTTGCAACCCTGACCTGTGCCGCTGTCGTCCTTGGCATCGTCATGATTTATGGCAGGGGTATCCTTCCAGGTGTGGAGTCCGGTGGCGTGGCGCTGGGCGGAATGTCCGAATCCCAGGCCGCCGCCGCGCTGCGTAACCATTGGATGGTGATGCGCCTCGTTGACCGTGAACAACCGGATGTCTTCTGGAACGTGGCGACCGCGCAGCTTGGAATCGCGCTGGATGCAGACGCGACCGCGCGCCGCGCTCATGCGCAGGGACGTGGCGAAGGAAATCTGGCTGGCGCATTAACGGGAATAGAGGTCGCACCCGTACTCGCTGTTGATCTGGGTTCGCTGGCCGCCGGGTTATCGACCCTCAGCAGCCAGATTGACCGTCCGGCGGCAGACGCTGGCCTGCGCATGGTGAATGGCGTGGTCGAAGCTGCGCCCGCCCGCGAAGGACGGTTGTTGGATGTGGATGCAACCACAGCGGCACTGCGCCAGAACGCGGCAGCAGCGCTGGCAGATGGCCAGCTTGAACTGGTCATGCGCACAGAATTTCCACAGGTCACCGATACCGCCGCCCTGGACGCGCAGATTGAGCGCGCCCGCACGCTGCTTCAGCGCCAGTTTGGCCTGCGCGTCTATGATCCTGTTACAGAAGATTCGGTGTGGTGGGATGCCGCCCCGGAGGTCTGGTCTGGATGGCTGACTGTGGCTAACGGTGATCTGGCACTGGATGCAGCAGCGGTGCAGGATTATCTGGCAGCGCGGGCTTCTGAGGCGCTCGATGACACCCGCCGCATTGATCTGAACCTCGCGCTGGATTCCATGCAACTGGCGCTGGCGGAAGACCGCACCAACGCCCTCATCCGCGTATTTCATAACGATCGTCAGCATACCGTGCAGTCCGGCGAAACCATCATCAGCATCGCCTGGGATTACGGTGTTCCGTACCCCTGGGTGCAGCAGGCCAACGGCGGCGCAGAGTCGCTGAGTGTGGGCCAGGCGATCACGATTCCTTCGCCGGATAACTTTTTGCAGTTCGCACCAGTGCCAGACAAGCGTATTGTGGTCAGCATCAGCCAGCAGCGGACATGGGTCTACGAAAACGACGCGCTGAAGTGGGAATGGGTATCCAGCACGGGCATCTCCAGCAGCCCCACCTGGCCCGGCCTGTACCAGATCATTTCGCACGTCCCGAACGCCTACGCCGCCAACTGGGATCTGTGGATGCCGCAATTCATGGGTGTTTACCAGCCTATCCCCGGCCAAGCCTTCACCAATGGCTTTCATGGGTTTCCTACGCGGGGCGGGGGACAACTGCTGTGGGAAAACAGCCTGGGTACGCGCGTTACTTACGGCTGCATTCTGTTAAGCAACACAAACGCCCAGTTGCTGTATGATTGGGCAGAAGAGGGTGTGGTCGTCGAAATTCAGCCATAGTGCAGAACGGCCCCTCCTGATATAGAATGGTGCGCGTATCATGGAGGGGGAATATGCCGCAGATCATTGCCACCGGCGGAGACGGTTTTTCGAACGAAAAGGCGTCTTCGGCTTTTGACCGCTACGTCATCACACAAACCGGGAAACCACAACCATCCGTGTGTTTTCTCGCCCAGGCCAGCGGTGAAGCACAGGACTACATTGTGCGTTTTTATGCTGCCTTCGCCCGCCTGGGCTGCCACACAACACACCTCTCGCTGTTCAAACCGCACAGCAGTGACCTGGAAAGCTTCTTATTGTCCCAGGATGTCATCTATGTGGGCGGCGGAAACACCAGGAGTATGCTCGCGTTGTGGCGCGAATGGGGTTTGGATAGTATTCTGCGCAAAGCTTACGACAGCGGTACGGTGCTGGCTGGTGTAAGCGCTGGCGCGATTTGCTGGTTTGAACAGGCGACAACCGACTCAATTCCGGGCCGCCTGACCCGCATCAACGGCCTGGGCTTTCTGCCCGGAAGCTGCTCCCCGCATTACGACAGCGAAGAGGGACGCCGTCCCACATTTCAACGGCTCATTGCAGACGGCGAGCTTGCGCCCGGTTATGCGTTTGATGACCGTGCAGCCGGGCATTTCGTGGATGGCGTGCTTAAACAGGCAGTGGCAACCCATCCTGGAGCAAGCGCCTACCGTGTGGAAAAGACCGGCGACACAGTAAGAGAAATCCCGCTCGCGATGCATTACATCAACGATTAACCAGGATAGGCCAAACGTTATGAACACCCTACACACATCAGACGGACTGAGGCTCCATACAGCCGTGTGGCGGCCTGCCACAGACCCGAAAGCAGTCGTGCTTCTGGTTCACGGCATCGGGGAACACTGCGGACGTTATGCCCACGTCGCACAGCATCTCAACGCGCATGGATTTGCAGTATACAGTTTCGATCATCGCGGTCATGGCCAAAGCGAGGGAATGCGCGTCTACTTCGACAATTTTCAGCAGGCCGTTGACGACATGAAACGCGTGGCAGACGCCGTGCGCAGCGAAAACCCCGGCAAACGCCTCTTCCTCTTCGGTCATAGCATGGGATCGCTGATCAGCACCCTGTTTGTTTTGCAGCATCAGGACATGCTGGCAGGTTTCATCTCTTCGGGTTCACCGCTGGCACTGGATCAGGCAGTTCCTGGCCTGGTGCAGCTTGCTTTGCGCGGCCTGGCCAGAATCGCGCCAAAATGGGAACTTGTGCCGCTCAATCCCAAGACACTGATTTCAGACTCCAGCGCAGTTGAGGCATTCCTCAACGATCCGCTGGTCTCCACACGCCCGATGCGCCTCGGTATGCTGGTAGGGCTGGCAGACAACGCCATCGCAGCGCGCGAAAAACTTGGCACCGTTCATATTCCGCTGCTCATCCTGCATGGCACTGCCGATACGGTAACCCCACCCCCCGGCAGCAGCATTCTGTACCAGAAGGCGGGATCGGCAGACAAAACGCTGAAGACCTACCCAGGCATGTATCATGAACTGCACAACGAAACCGATAGGGCAGTCGTGCTGCAGGATATCGCCGATTGGCTGAACCGGCAGGTGCAGCAGTCATGACGCGCAGGCGGAACCGCCTCTGGCCAGCGCTGCTGACTGCGCTTGCAGCGCTGCCACTGCTGGCACACGTCTTTCTGGGACTGTATAACAGAGGCGTCGCCGATGACTTGTGCTTTACAGCCATCGCGCGTGACAATGGCATCTTCGCGGCGCTTGATTACTGGTACAACAACTGGACTGGCACCTATTCATCCACCTTTTTTCAGAGTGTTGTAGGGTTAGCGCGCGCCTGGCAGTTTGTGCCTGGAACGCTCATCATGCTGTGGTGGGGCGCTGCAATCTGGCTCTTCTACCAGCTCGGCCGTTTCCTGAACCTCACGCACCCGTTATCTGCCGCCGGTCTGCTGGGGACACTGCTGGTCTATGGTATCAATGCCGGAACATCCAACGAGTTTCAATCCCTTTACTGGACATCCGGTGCCATCACCTATTCACTCCCGGTGATCGTCTTCACATTCCATCTGGGGTTTCTGCTGCTTGCGCTGCGCCGGGCCGGGCAGGATCGCGTTCCTCTGCCCTACCTGATGCTGAGTGGTGGGTTATCCATGCTTGCAGGCGGGTTTTCTCCGCTTTATGCTGTATTTCAGACCGCCACCCTGTTCATCCTGGGGCTAATGGCGATACGTGTCGCGCC
>CAZQIJ010000214.1:0-7750 GCA_964592955.1 uncultured Anaerolineaceae bacterium | reverse complement strand
CACCAATCCAACGTATCCCGTCCCGATAACGCAGATGTTCTTCATTGCTTAACCTTCATTGTGTTGTAATGTACCAAGCGTTCACTCAGGGTCTGCGCCAGATGCTGGTGCAGTGACCCGTTTAGCCATCAGAATATCGGGCTTGCCATACCCGTTCGCGTCGGGCACCATCCCCACCACGACAAATCCCAGCGCGCGGTAAAAATCGACCGGATGCCGCTTCACGCAGCCCAAACGCGCAAGATGCGCAATGGGATCGGGATAGACATCCACACCGCCGATACTGGTCTGTGCGTGTTCGTCATCCGTACCCAGCAGCAGCGTAAGACCGCCACGCTGCCACACGCAGCGCTCGAAATCCTCCACCAGTGTTCGGCCAATCCCTTTGCCCTGGTGCGCAGGGCGTACAACGAGCGGGTGCAGTTCCCATACGTGGCCGTCATACTGCGGCAGACCGCCGATCCAGCCGAGCAGGGTGTTGTCTGTATCCAGCGCCGCGCGGCACAGGTGCGGCATGACCTCGTGAACCTGCTCCAGCGCGTCCTGGAAACCATTCCAGGTATCTGCCGGAAAACCATCCAGGAGCAGGTGTGCAGCCTGTTGTGCAAGCTGCTCATCGTCACTTGTAAGATCGATCACGCGGATGACCATACGTGCTACTGCATCGCCTCGCGTGCTACCCGCCGCCCAATCTCAACGGCGTAATTCGTGCCGCGATCCCAGGGGTAGACCTGGCTCATGCTGGCCCAGTATACGCCTTCGAGCGGAGTCTTCAATGGCGGGATTTTTGCGCTGTGATTCAGGCGCGGTACGGGTTGCGCATAGGGAGCGCGCCACACCCACCATCTGCGCACCCAGTCTGCGCGGAAATTCGGGTTGAAGCGGCCAAGCTGTTCCATGAAATACTGGGCGAGCGCGTCTTCGCTCATTGTAAAGTATGCGTGATCCGGTGCGACGTAATCGCCGGCGTAGACCAGCACATCGCCGTGATAGTGTGCTTTGTCCATCCAGTTGGTGTGTTCCACCAGCGCCAGAAACGGAAACTGGCTCTGCTTTTTGTCTGCGCTGGTCGCTGGCAGGTTAAGCCAGTATGTGCCATCCGTCAGCAGGGACTCTTTGAGCGCAAAGACAACACACACCGCGCCGATGCTCTCCAACTGCGCGACCTGTGCGCCATAGGGTGTGCCGGGCAGCCCTTCCGCAATCTTCAGCATCAGGCGCGGCGATGTCGTGCTGATCACCCGGTCAAAAGTGTGCGGAGTCCCTTTCACGGTAAGCACCGGGCAGTGATCCTGAACCGTGATTTCGTCAACCGGGCTGTTCAGGTGAATGACCGCGCCTCTGGCTTGTAGCGCCTCCGCCAGGTCAAACAGGAAAGCCTGAAAACCGCCCTTGTACGTGCCCAGGCGCAGACTTCGGGCCTTCACACGTGCCCACATCCAGGCCATATTGACCTGCTGGTAATGGTCGCTGAATTTGCCGATGAGCAGCGGGCGAAACAGCCGGTTGTAGGCTTCTTCACCCATATAACGGCGCATCCAGGCATCTGCCGTAATCTTCTCCAGCCCGCGCCAGTCGCGCGTCAGGTATTTGAGATAAGCCCCGGCCAGTGCCAGCCTTATCTTTGCCAGGGGCGAAAGCGGCAGCAGCATCAGTACGGAGTAGGGCGTCATCTCTGACCGCGCGATTCTGCCGTCTATCCAGTAGCTTGTTTTGGGGCGCGGGAAGAACACTTTGTCTGCATGGCCCATTTCGGCCACGAGCTGCTTCAGATCTTCATCCGTCTCAAACCAGTGATGGTAGAACTTCTCTAACCACCAATCCCAATTCTCGTCACGAAATCCTGCCGCCAGGCCGCCCACCACATCCCCGGCTTCAAACAGCGTGACCTCATGGCCCGCGTTAAGGAATTCCCATGCGGCAGACATCCCTGCGACACCCGCGCCGATGATGCCCACCCGTAACCGTCTTTCAGACATGTTCTTCATCCCACTGTTGGCGCATCAGGCACAGCACTGGTGGCGGTGCCTGACGCTGCACCTGTATCCTGTTGTGGCACCCGCCAGCCCGGTGTGGGCGCATCATGCGTCTTTCATGCACATGACCTGGGCAGAGCGCTATTCATCCCACCACTTGAAACCTTCCGGCAGGTTATCCATGCCCCGCCCTGGTACCGGTTCCTCAAAAACCGGCGGGGGCAGTGAAACCGTCGTTGTTGTATACACTACACGGCGTGACGGCGTTTCCCTCAGTACACGGAACTGCGCCATCAGCACAGTCAGAATCGCGCCAAGGCCAAGCGCCAGTGTCAGCGCGTTAATGACCCAGCCGATGACGGGCAGCGATGCTGTGACAGACAGAAGCAGCACGCCGATCAGCAGGCTTATCATCCACGACAGTGTAGTGTTTCCGGCTTCTGTGAACATGCGCAGCAGCACCCGGCCAATGGCCAGCGCCAGCACCACCCGCGAGACGAAAATCGCGGTGAAGTAGAAGATGCTGATGCCACCCATATTGAGGATCACCAGCAGCAGCCCCGCTACCGTAACCAGGCCGTCCAACCGCAGCAGCGCCAGTATAACGACAATTGCCAGGCTTAGCACCAGCAGCACAAAGACGAAAAAGAACGAGGTAACGAATGCCAGAATCCCCACCCCTGCGCTCGAAAGCGGCTGGCGGCGCAGGGTGGCAATTGGCGCGCGAATCACCTGCGGAATGGCCAGCAGCGCAATCAGGCCGATGAAGCCCAGCGACGTAAACTCGCGGATGACCTGGTCAACGTAAGGTTGAAGCGCGCCGCGCGGGTCTTCTTCTTCCACCAGCTCAATGAGGGTTGGGCTGCCCGGTATTTCGTCGAAGACCACCTCACCCGCCACCGCTGTATCGATTTGCCCCGGCGACACACTGCGGTACGTGAGCTGTCCGCCAAGCTGCGCTGTTTCTGTGACCACCAGCCCCGGATCCACCAGGTCTACATTGAAGTTGAACAGCAGTGTTTCGACCTGCTGTGCCACCCCCTGTGATTGTGCATCGCCCACCGAGGCCTGAATGTTCCCGGCAATATCGCCGCCAATCCGCAGCGCTGCACCCCAGAAATCCACGGTCTCGCCCACACTGCCGTTCACCAGCAGTTGATAGCCGAATGTGACCACACTGCCCGGTAGGGTGGTTCCCGTCTGCACGTCGGTGCTGACGGCGACGCTGAACAGGTCCGTCTGCCCGAACTGGCTTTCTGGCAGCAGCGTCAGTGCGGCACCGGCGAAATGCACATCGCCCTGCACGCTGCCGCTGATGTCCAAACGCCCCCCCAGCAGGTAGACATTTTCCCGTACAGAACCGTTAAGTGTGGTCGTGAGTGCCGCTCCGATCAGGTGACCTTCGATTTCCCCGTTTATCACCAGGTCACGGCAAAGCACGAAAAGATTCCCGGAGACAACTTCGCCTGCCGGTACTTCGCATTCCGTGTTCTGTAACAATTCTGCCGCCGACACCATGCCCACCGTCAGCAGAAAAAGCAGCATTGCAGTTGTCATCCATCGCCGCATCGCAGTACCTCGGAGACATCGCTGCGGTAGGGGTTCACACGCGGTTAACCACCCCATCGCAGGCGAAGTATCACAGTTCCATTACATCATTGTGCTTAAGCTGCGGGTTCGTGAGAACGCGACCCACTGCCCCATGTTCCTGCATCGTATCTGGTATAGCACACGAAGTTTAACGAAGATGGTGGTATTTCGAAACAGGATCAGTTTCCGCGTTTCTTCCACATGTCATAGAACATCTCATACGTTTCCTGGCGTCGCCTGCCAATTTCTGGCAGCACAGCCCCCACAAACAGTGAACTTCCGAAACACATCACGAGGAAAGCCGGATCGCGCATGCCAATGAAGTAGGTGAACAGTGTGAACACTGCGCCGAAAATGACGCCCCCCAGCAGGCTGCTGCTCGTCACAAACGGCGGCACATGCGCCCCCTCAGCCAACAGGTGCTCCAATTCGTTTTCCAGGCGCTGTACATCGGGATGGCTCGTTTCCTTAAGCAGCATTTGTGCTTCCCGGTAACGGCCCGCCTTAATCAGCCGCCGCACGCGGTACAGATCACGATTCATCTCGCGTCCTTTCTTCATCCGTCACAGGTAGGGTCATCTGTTACTACGCTGGCCGAAACCAACAGGTTCACGTACCGACCTACCAAAACGGATAGCTTCCCCCACCGCAAAGACGGGCTTGCCCTAACCGATTAGAGGGCGCATCTCATGGATGGTTTGTGGGATGATACAGCCAGGGTGACAAATAAACAATCGCTTCAGCGGTGAAATTCACCACAACTTGTGAGGAGATCAGGAGCAAACTATGAACGATACACTGAAACAGCTTTCGGAAGCACTGGCCGATAACGTCGAAAATGCCGCAGCGGGTATTGTGCGCGTAGAGGCGCGCCGCCGCCTGCCCGCGTCTGGTTTCGTGTGGTCAGAAAATATCGTAGTGACGGCGAATCACGTCGTCGAACGCGATGCCAGTATCAGGCTTGGTCTGGCCAACGGTGAAGTGGTCGAAGCGTCGCTGGTTGGCCGGGACCCGAACACGGATCTCGCCGTTCTGCGCGTTAACACCACGCTTACGCCGCTGCCGCATGTTACCGATCGGCTGCGCATCGGCAGCCTTGTGCTGGCTGTGGGGCGTCCCGGCAAGGATGTTCAGGCCACCCTGGGCGTGGTCAGTGCCATCGGCGCGAACCAACTGGACGATGACGAGGCCGACATGTGGAGCGCCCGCGCGCAGCGCCGTGCCGAAAAAATGGCCGAACGCATGGCGGAACGGGCAGCACGTCGTGGCGAAGCCTTCAGCTTCTCGTTTTCAACCGGGTCATCCGGGGTCCGCATGGAAGGCGCGATCCAGACCGATGTTGTGATGTATCCTGGCTTTTCTGGCGGGCCGCTGCTCGACGCCAGTGGGCAGGTGCGCGGCATGAACACATCCGCCATCTCGCGCGGGGCCAGCCTCACCGTGCCGCTGATGACCATCGAGCGGGTCACCAATACCCTGCTTCAGCACGGCAAGATGCGCCAGGGCTTCCTGGGGGTTGGCGCACAGCCTGTACGTTTGCAGGGCGCGATTGCCGAGCAGATTGGTCAGGAGACCGGCCTGCTGCTCGTGAGTGTTGAGGCCAACAGCCCTGCGGAGCACGGCGGCCTGTTTGTGGGAGACATTATCGTCGCGCTGGATAACCAGTCTGTCCGCCACCTCGACGAACTGCTGGCACTCCTGGGTGGTGACCGGGTGGGCAGAGAAGTGGTGATGCACATTGTGCGCGGCGGTCAGGTTCAGGAAGTCCCTGTGACCATCGGAGAACGTGCCTGATCCGCTGCGTAGGGTGGCGGTAACCCCTCTATAGTCAGTTGTGGGTCATCTGTCGTGAAGGTCGCCATGCTCCACATGCAGCAAGCATCTGGCGACTGGCGCGCCGGGTGGCCCCCGTAACATCACAAGATGAGCAGGGCGCGGCGCAGGGGGGCAGATCCCCTGAACCCGTCAGATGAATGGAATGCCATTTCAGCATTGGCATGATGGGAGCGAAAACCGAGTGCGAAACGCCACGACAATTGCGTCAGTTCTGAATCGCTGCTCCATCATCCTGTTCCTGTACCAGCATCAAGCGCGGCAATGTGAGCAATGTGAAAGTGAAGCATCATGGTGAATCTACTACAACAGTTCAGTGACGAGATGGCACAGGTGGCACAAAGCGCACGCCACACCCTGGTGCGCATCATCGGCGATCAGCAGGGCAGCATCGGCGCGGGCACAATCTGGCACGCCGACGGTCTCATTGTGACCAACGCGCATGTGGTGAGCCACGGCCCGGTGTCTGTGGTACTGCCCAATGGCGAGGTCTACCGCGCCGCCGTGCTGGCGGCCGATCCAGCACAGGATCTGGCCGCGCTTTCGGTGGAAACAAGCGGGCTGCCCACCATCGCGGTGGGAGACTCGCGCAAAGTCCGCGCAGGCGAATGGGTGATCGCCCTCGGTCATCCGTGGGGCGTGCGCGATGGTCTTACTGCTGGTATTGTGATTGGCATGGGAGCAGATCTGCCCGAAGTGGGGTCTGGGCGTGAATGGATTGCGCTGGGGCTGCACCTTCGTCCCGGTCATTCTGGCGGCCCGCTGATTAATGTGGACGGTGAGTTAATCGGCATCAACACGATGATTACAGGCCCCGAAGTAGGATTTGCCATTCCGGTGCATGTGGTCAAACACTTTCTGAAGCACAGCCTGGGTGCTGTGGCTGTACCGCAGACCGCTGTCCCTACGGTGTAGAGCAGACCTGCGCACCGTGCGCTGCTGGCGCGGGCGAACCAACGAGGTTTACCCGCGCCGCCTCGTAAAAGTCACCCCTAACGCTCAGGCTTGTTGATATCGCGGCCCTCACCCATCAGGTCTGTCGGCAGTGATCCGTGCGAATTGCCGATAACGCTGCCAACGTTGCCCATAAGAGGTTTCTGCTTTTCGTTCGTCCGGGTACTGGCGACCGCGTTTGTCTTACCGTCGCGGTTTTCTAACTGAGGGGAATGTTCGCTTTCCGATGAACCAAAGGGGCGGCGCGCGCCCATGAGCCAGCCGTCTTCTTCTTCGCTGCGTGAACTGCGGTTGTCGCCTGTTGTCACACGATTCGCGCGCTCTGGCGCTTCAACCGTGTCTTCCTCAACACTGATGACTACGACCGTAACGTTATCGCGTCCGCCACGTTCGTTGGCAAGATCCACCAGGCGCTGGCTGACCTCGTCCGGGCGGTCCGCCGAAAGTGCAATACTGGCGATTTCGCTGGGTTTTACGTGTAGGGTGAGTCCGTCAGAACACAATACCAGCCGGTCACCCACGCGCAGGTAGCTGTGATACACGTCCACGTCCACCTCTTCGCTCTGCCCCAATGCCCGGTAGAGAACGTTGCGCATGGGATGGTCTTCTGCCTCAGCGCGCGTAATGTGACCGGCGGCTACCATCGCTTCCACAAAACTGTGGTCAGATGTAATCTGCGAGATGCTGCCGTCGTGGCTGTCCACCACATACGCACGGCTGTCGCCCACATGGCCGATGATCGCGTAAGTGTTCCTCACCAGCGCCATCGTAACGGTGGTGCCCATACCGCGCATCTCGGGGTGCTCCTGGGTGCGCTGCATGATGCTGTTGTTGGCATCCCGAATGCTCCCCCTCAGCCGTTCACTGAGCACGTCGGCAGACATCGAGTCATACAGCTCGGTCTGCTCTTCCGCGTCAATCAACTCGTGATGAATGGTTTCAACAGCGATACGGCTGGCTTCTTCCCCTGCAACAGCCCCGCCCATCCCATCGGCAACAATAGCAAGCACGAGATGGTTTTTGCTCCACAGGTGAACATGATCTTCATTGTTTTCCCGCACCTTGCCGGTGTTGGTACGGGCACTGCCACTTAGTCGAATTCCGCGCCCCGGACTGTACATACCGGTCTCCTTGCGATCCATAACTTCTCTTATTCTACCGAAGCGCGTACCTGACGCAAGCGGGTAACGAACTTGAAACACTGGTTAACCGGTCCTCGGTTCAGCGCTGGTGCTGTTGGGTCTCGATGTTCGCCTGCCGCGCTCCGTCTGCTGCCCTTCTGAAAGCTAACCCTATCAGACAAAACCCAAAAATGGTAAATTGACGGTCTGGCTGTAATCGTAAAAATTCCCCAGACCCTGATGAGCTTGTCTCATTGTACACGATATGGAAAACCA
>CAZQIJ010000213.1:0-7775 GCA_964592955.1 uncultured Anaerolineaceae bacterium | reverse complement strand
CAGGCCGCTGTTCCGCCGGAGAATCAACCGACACCCACGCCCACAGCGACACTGGCACCCAGCCCGCAGCCTGCAACCCCCACCGCGCCACTCACAGAACCGCAGTCCACCGAGGACCCCCAGACGCCGGAAGCGCCCAGCATCACCCCGACCTTTACGCCGTCGCCCACAGCGACACCGGTCATTATTCCGACCATGCCACCGCCCACCACCCCACAGGCTGCTGATCCCTTGTCGTTTATCCTGCCTGCATTGGGCCTGGCGCTGCTGGGTGTGCTGCTGATCGCCCTGGTTATCGCCACAGTGATCTTCATCTGGTGGTATTGGGAGTGGCGTGGCATGGGTGGTCTTAGCCCCATCGCGCGCGCCTATGCCCGCTTAGAACGTTACCTGGTATTGATCGGTATCCGCTTTCAGCCGGAACAGACACCTGAAGAACGCCGCCGCCGAACGCTGCGCGATCTGCCCGGTGCCGAACGTCCCGTAACGGCGATTACGCGCATGTATATCACAGAGCGCTATGGTCCGCGCCAGCCTGTTGACACCGAACGTCAGTCAGAGATCGCAGATAAAGCCTGGTCCGATGCGCGTGGCAGCATTCTGCGGCGCTGGCTGCGTCGCTTCAGGTTCCGGGGCCGCCAGAGGTAGGGTGTGTGTCTATCCGCAATCGCAGCGGACGTGCCGTCACGCTTCTGTGCGAATGCCGGTTTGCGGATAGACACCCGGAACACACGGCGCGTTCGACCTGACTTTCTGGCTTTCCGATGCTGTGTGACGGTGCGCTGTGCCGCCTGATTCACAGCGTAGGAGCAGCGCCAGTACAGACCGTACTGTGCGCATTTCTCGCAGAGCATCTGCAAGGGGTCGCTCCGATACGCAATTCAGGAGCGCCAGCGGCATAGAAATCGGCCTTCAGAACCGCTAAAATCGAGCCTATTCTGATGCTAAGAAAAAGAACAGGCTAACCACTGTGTTACTTGAAGGACTCAACGAACAACAGCGCGAAGCGGTTGCAGCAGGCACAGGGCCGGTGCTGGTGCTGGCAGGCCCAGGCAGCGGCAAGACCCGTGTGTTAACACACCGCATCGCTTATCTGATTCAGGAAATGGGCGTGTCACCGTCTGGCATCGTGGCGGTCACGTTTACGAACAAGGCCGCCGCCGAGATGCGTGAACGCGTGGAGAAGATTCTGGGCGGTCGGCTTCAGGGTCTGCAGATTGGCACATTCCACGCCATTTGTGCCCGCCTGCTGCGCCGGGAGCACGCCCATACCCCCTATGGCGCAGATTACGTCATCTTCGATACAGACGATCAGGTGGCAGCCATCACACAGGCGCTGAATGAACTTGACATCGACCAGAAGAAGTACAATCCGCGCCGTGTGCTGGGCGCAATCTCCAACGCCAAGAACGAGCTTATTGAGCCTAAGTATTTTCGCGGACAGGACTACTTCGGCGAAATCGTGGGCCGGGCCTATCCCCGCTACCAGGCAATTCTGCTGGATAACAATGCCCTGGATTTTGACGATCTCATGATGCAGATGGTCATCCTGCTGCGCGATAACGAAAACGTGCGCCAGAAGTACCAGCGCTTCTTGGAGTATGTGCTGGTCGATGAGTTTCAGGATACCAATGGGGCACAGTACCGGCTGGTCGAGCTGTTTGCAGCGCCGCAGAATAATGTATTTGTGGTGGGCGACGAAGATCAGGGCATCTATGCCTTTCGCGGGGCAGATTACCGCAATGTGCTTCAGTTCCGCAGCGATTATCCTGATGCGAAGGTGATCCTGCTGGAACAGAATTACCGCTCCACACAGAATGTGCTGGACGCGGCGCGCGCCATTATTGACCGCAACCCGAACCGCACCCGCAAGACCCTGTTCACCGATCGCGGGCGCGGCGCGGCCATCACAGTTTACGAAGCCTATAACGATGAGTATGAGGCGCGTTATGTGGCGGAACAGATCGAAATGCTGCGCCGTAACCAGGGCTATGCCTTCAGTGACATCGCCATCATGTATCGCACCAATGCACAGTCGCGCGCTTTTGAAGAAGTGTGCATCCGCGAAGGAATCCCATATAAACTGGTGGGCGGTATTGGCTTTTATAAGCGGCGTGAAGTGCGCGACCTGCTGGCCTACCTGCGCCTCGTCAACAACCCCAATGACAAAGTGAGCTTTGCGCGCATCATCAACGTTCCAAAGCGTGGCATCGGCAAAACCTCATTGCAAAGCTTCCAGGCGTGGGCCGCGAATGACTGTGCCAGTTATGACGACGCTTTGAACCGCCTGACCGCGCGTGAAAAGACGCCACTGGGTACGCGGGCAGAGAAGCAATTTGTGGATTTCGGGTACTTGCTCAGGTCGTGGCGGGAACTGGCTGCGACCGGCGCAATGGTTGCCCTCTTTGACCGTATCATGGCCGATATCCGCTATACGATGTACTTGCACGAGATCAGCGAAGCTGACGAAGAACTCGCTGAACGTTCAGAAAACCTGCAGCAGCTCCGTGCCGTCATCGCGCAGGCAGAGCAAGAGGGGCAGCCTCTGGCGGACTTTCTGGCGGAAAACGCGCTTGTCGCCGATGTCGATGAATTGAGGGATACGGGCGAAACCGTCACCCTGCTGACCCTTCATGCCGCCAAGGGGCTGGAATATGGCGTGGTGTTCCTCACAGGTCTGGAGGATGGCCTTATGCCGCACCAGCGCTCGTTTGAAGATCCTGAGGGCATGGCAGAGGAACGCCGTCTGCTGTATGTGGGAATCACGCGCTCCCGCGACCTGCTCTACCTCTCGTATGCCTTTCGCCGCATGATGTATGGCAGCGCCACACCCAGCGTGCCGTCGCGTTTTCTGGCGGATGTCCCCTCAAACCTGCTTGACGGTGTGTCGTCAGGCCTTACGGCGTTTCGCAGTGGCGAGGGTTACCGCCGGGAGACGACCTGGGACCGTCCCGCAAACTGGCAGATTCCGCAGATTAAACCCGCGTCTGAGGCGGCAGCAGACGATGAACGTGCGCTTGGCAGCAAAGCACGCTCTAAAATCGTTCCTTTTCCGCGCAATAACCCGCCCTCGCAGTATCCGAGCGGTATGAAAGTAAAGCATCCGGTATTTGGGGTGGGAACCGTGATTGAGTCCCGGGGCAGCGGCGACAACGAAGAAATCACCATCGCATTTGAGGACAGAAAGCACGGCATCAAGAAACTGCTGGCAGGGTTTGCGAACCTGAAACCTGTGCTCAAGCAGTAGCCAGCGCTGTGCCGGGGATGTTTACACCCCCGGCACAGCAATCGCAGCGGCATTAACCCTCGGTTGTTACACGGCTCGCACCGAACAACAGCTTGTCAATTTCGATAACTACGAGGATGACCGCACCCAGCAGGAAACAGATCCCCAGCACAGGCAGCGGAATCGGGTAGGTTTCAAACACGGTCTGTAAGAACGGGATGTAGATCACCGCGAGCTGCAGCAGCATGGTAAACACAACAGCCCACAGCAGAAACATATTGCCCCTGAACCAGACCTTAAAGAACGAGACACGATCCCCGGCGTGAATGCCAATGACGTGGAAAAGCTGCCCCAGCGCCAGCACGGTAAACGCGATGGTGCGCGGAATGCGTTCAGCACTGGCCAGCAGTTCGTTTTCGGCTTCCACCGATCCGCCTTCCGGCTCTGCATGCAGCAGCGCTTCGCGCTCCGTCGGGGTAAGCTCGTCCCAGTTCACTGGCACAACATCTTCTTCAACGAATGCCAGCAGTTCAGTTCGGCTAAGCGCTTCCAGGCCGAGGGTATCGTCCAGCGGCTGCATGTTATAGGCGAAATGACCATAGAGAAAACCGGCCAGCGTTACCACTGCCAGCACCACTGCCAGGAAGATGATCTGCCGCCCCACCCCCTGCGCGAAAATGCTCTCGTCCTGTGGGCGTGGTTTGCGCCGCATGACATCGCGTTCGCCAGGTTCAAACCCCAGCGCGATAGCGGGCAGGCCGTCTGTGACAAGGTTGACCCAAAGAATCTGGATCGCCAGCAGCGGAAGCTGCATGCCAATAAGAATGGCCACAAACATCACCAGGATTTCACCGACGTTGGAACTCAGCAGGTAGCGCACGAACTTGCGCAGGTTGTCGTAGATGATGCGGCCTTCTTCTACGGCTGCCACAATCGAGGCGAAATTGTCATCGGTCAGCACCATATCTGCCGCACCCTTGCTGACCTCCGTCCCCGTGATTCCCATCGCGACCCCGATGTTGGCCTGCTTCAGCGCGGGTGCGTCGTTAACGCCATCGCCTGTCATGGCCACCACATGCCCCTGACCTTGCAGCAGTTTAACGAGGCGCAGCTTATGCTGCGGTGATACACGCGCAAAGGCTGAAGTTCTGGTGAGTTCATTGAGGAGCTGCGTATCGTCCATCGCTTCAATTTCTGCGCCCGCGATCGCTTTATCACCTTCGTGGATAATGCCGAGGTCGCGCGCGATGGCCTCTGCTGTCAGCGCGTGGTCACCCGTAATCATGATCGGGCGAATGCCTGCTTCGCGCGCCACCCGCACCGCATCGCGCGCTTCGGGGCGCGCGGGGTCCAGGATTCCAATCAGCCCCAACAGGTTAAGATTGCGCTCGATCTCCGGTTTAACCTCGGTGGGTAGTTCTGCAAGTGGGCGGTAGGCGATGCCCAGCACGCGCAGCCCCTGCGATGCCATCGTATCGATCTGCCGCTGCCATGCCTGCCGACGTTCGTCACTCAGCGGGCGCACTTCATCCGGGAGGTGTTCGCACACCGCCCATTCCAGCAAACGGTCAGGCGCGCCTTTGGTAATGGCGACAAAATTGGCAGCCGCGCCAAACAAATTCTGCGACTCTGCGCCTTTGACATCGTGAATGGTCGTCATGGCCTTGCGTTCACTGCTAAAGGGCAGCTCCGCCACACGCGGCAGGTCAATTTCCAGTTGTTCGCGCGTCCAGCCCACTTTCTGCGCGGCGACCAGCAGCGCGCCCTCGGTTGTATCTCCAACGATTTCGTATTTGTTACCATCCTTTTGCAGGTACGCGTCTGTCGCCAGCGCCATCGCTTTCAGAAAGCGGCCCACCGCGTGGTCGCGCCGGGGGTCAAGCACATTGCCATCTTCCTGGAATTCCCCGGAGGGCAGATAGCCAATCCCGCTTACACTTACGTCAGCATGGCCCGGCAGTGCCAGCAGCGTGGCGGTCATCTCGTTCTTGGTCAGCGTGCCGGTTTTATCTGAACAGATCACCGTCACCGAACCGAGCGTCTCCACAGCGGGCAGCCGCCGAATCAGCGCGTTGCGCCGCACCATGCGCGCCGCACCCATAGAGAGGCTGATGGTGATCACGGCTGGCAGGCCTTCTGGAACGGCTGCGACCGCCAGACTGATGGCACTGATGAGCATTTCTTCCAATGCGAAACCACGCAGCAGCCCGGTAATGAAGACCACTGCCACCACCAGCACCGCCCCGCGTACCAACGTCAGGCTGAGTTGGTTGATACGGCGCTGCAGCGGGGTCTGCCCTTCTTCGACGCCGATCAGCATACTGGCGATTTTGCCAAGCTCGGTATTCAACCCCGTGCCTGTGACGAGCATTTCCCCACGCCCGTAATTGATTGAAGTCCCCATATAGGCAGAGTTGGTGCGATCCCCCAACGCAATGTTGGGTTTCGTGATGGCGTCTGTGTTTTTCTCGACCGGGTGAGACTCGCCCGTAAGCGCGCTCTCGTCGATTTGCAGGTTCTTTGACACCACCAGGCGGCCATCCGCAGGGACGTGATCCCCCTCCTGAAGCAGGACGATATCGCCCGGTACGATCTCTTCAGCACTGATCTGCTGCACCTCCCCTTTGCGGCGCACCCGCACCCGCGGCACCTGCATCGCGCCCAGCGCAGCCAGGGCCTGTTCTGCCTGGTATTCCTGATACGTGCCCAGTGCCGCATTCAGCACGACAATGACCAGAATCACGACGACATCTTTGGTGTCCCCCAGGAAGAACGAAATCACAGCGGCAAGGATCAGAATAACCACCATGATATTCTTGAACTGGCTTATGACCAGTTGGATCAGCGATGCACCGGACTCTGTCGGCAGTTTGTTGTGCCCATGTTCCTGCAAGCGGCGAGTCACTTCGTCTGGCGATAATCCGGTTTCCAGCGATGTGTTCAGGGTGCTCAGGCTTTGTCTGACATCTTGAGTATAGAACTCAGCCATCTGTGAACTCCTCTTTCTGTTGGCAGTGAAAAGCAGCATTAAAATTGTAATGTCAGCAGTGGTGCGCTGGATGAACTCTTGGTGAAAGAACATGGACTTAGTTTATGCCTTCACACCCTCGCTTGCAAACGGGTAAGATGAATGGGGTGCATTCGGATTGTGGGGCAGGCTGCGTGTTCTTCGGGACGACACGCGGCGCGTTCCCTACCCACCCTGTGCGACCCTGCGTGGTCGCCCCCGTTTCCGAATATACCCAGATGAACAGAAGTTTGTGCACCGCCAAGAAAGGCATTCTGTGGCAACCATGACCACGACAACCGGCGAACGGTCGAAATGGGTAGTTATCGTTCTCGCGTACATCGGGTTCATCAGCCTGGGGCTGCCGGATGGGCTGCTGGGCGTCGCCTGGCCGGATATGCGCGCTGGTTTTGGCGTCTCGCTGGATTCGCTGGGCATACTGCTGGCATCCGGGACCATCGGTTATGCGTTTTCCAGCTTTAACAGTGGCAGGCTCGTCAATAGGATGGGTGTGGGGCGGCTTCTGGCCGTAAGCTGTTTGCTGACGGGCACCAGCCTTCTCGGCTATACCCTGGCCCCTGCCTGGATCTTTATGGTACTGATCGGCTTCATGGCGGGGATGGGTGCCGGGGCGATTGACGCCGGGATCAATACCTATGTGGCTGCCAACCACAGCGCCAGCCTCATGTATTGGCTGCATGCCAGTTTCGGTGTCGGCGTGACCATTGGCCCGCTCATCATGACTGCTGGCCTGAACCTGACCAACTCCTGGCGCACGGGGTATGTGGTCGTGGGGCTGGCGCAGCTTGTGCTGGCCACCTGTTTCTTCCTCACTGCGGATCACTGGCAGAAGCCGCCTGCCCATGATGACGAAAAACACAAACGCCCGGCAAGCACTGGCAGCACACTGCGCAGGCCGATTGTGTGGCTGGGTGTGATGCTGTTTGTGGTGTACTGTGGCGGCGAGGTGATCGGCGGGCAGTGGTCCTATACGCTCATTACCGAGTCGCGCGGGGTGGGTGACGTTGCGGCGGGATTCTGGGTGTCTGCATACTGGGGAGCATTCACCGTTGGCCGCCTGGCTGCCGGGTTCATCGCCAGGCACTTCAGCGTGCGCGCTGTGATGCGCGCTGCTATGATCGGCTCAATGGTTGGCGCGCTGCTCTACCTGTGGAATCCTTCTGACGTTATCAGCCTTGCGGGGCTGGCACTCGTCGGTTTTTCGTTTGCGCCCATCTTTCCATCGCTCATCTCCACAACGGCTGAGCGAGTGGGCGAAGAACACGCGGCCAATGCCATCGGCTTTCAGGTGTCTGGGGCAAGCTTTGGCATCGCCCTGCTGCCCGGAATTGCCGGTTTTCTGGCGGCGCGTGTCAACATCGAGATGATCGCGGTATCGCTGCTGACGATTACCGTCGTGGTGTTCGTGCTGCACGAAGTCGCGCTCGCGGCCATCCAGCGCCAGCAGCGCGGGTCGGCTCAGTCCCGGTAATCCCCTCGCCCTCTGTGCGCGCACAAGACCCACTGTGAATGAAGAATGGT
>CAZQIJ010000212.1:0-7797 GCA_964592955.1 uncultured Anaerolineaceae bacterium | reverse complement strand
GCCCCCCAAACCCCCCGCCACCTTTTTGTAAACCGTTGGATCAAAAACTTCTGAAGTTTTTGACCGCAAACGGTCAACAATAAAAAGTTGCCCATTTCTCACAAAAGGTAGCGCAGCCTGAGCAGTTACTTTGTACGGCTTTTCCAGGCAAGCAGCGTGTGCTGTAGCGCACGGGCAGCACGCGGCACGCACAGACGTTTTCCTGGAACAGCCGAAACCGCACAAGAATAAGGATGGGATGGCAAGAAGATGGTCGCAGCACACGCGTTAACCTATCACCCACTGCCCGAACCGGGCACGTATCTCGAACAGCAGATTGGCAACACGCCGCTGCTGAGCTTCAGGCGCATTACGGCGCACCTGCCGGATGACGTGCGGATTTATGCCAAGGCCGAATGGACGAACCCCGGCGGCAGCGTTAAGGACCGGGCAGCGCTCAGCATCATCCGCGAGGGTGAAAAGTGTGGGCTGCTGACGCACGACAAAATTATCCTGGACAGCACAAGCGGCAACACCGGCATTGCCTACGCGATGATTGGCGCGGCGCGCGGTTACCGGGTGACGCTGTGCCTTCCCGCCAACGCCAGCCCGGAACGCCTGGCGATTCTGCGCGCCTATGGCACGGAACTGGTGCTGACTGATCCGCTGGAAGGGTCAGACGGCGCAATCCTGGAGGCGCGGGCGATGCTGGCGCGCGACCCGGAGCGGTATTTCTACGCCAACCAGTACAACAATCCGGCCAACTGGCAGGCGCATTATCACGGCACCGCGCCGGAAATCTGGCAGCAAACGCGCGGCACGCTCACGCATTTTGTGGCCGGGCTGGGGACGAGCGGCACATTCGTGGGCACGTCGCGGCGTCTGCGCGAGCTGAACCCGTCGGTGCGGCTGATCGCCATGCAGCCAGATTCGCCCTTTCACGGCGTGGAAGGCTGGAAGCACATGCCCACCGCCATCAAGACCGGAATCTATGATGAAGGGCTGGCGCACGAGAACATCGGGGTGAGCACCGAGGCCACGCACAGCATGGCGCGGCGTCTGGCACGCGAAGAAGGGTATCTGGTGGGGATCAGTTCGGCGGCGGCGATGGTGGGGGCGCTGGAGGTCGCGGAACGAGTTGCGGCCAGCGGGCAGCCGGGCGTGATCGTGACGCTGTTCCCGGATAACGCCTACAAGTATCTGAGCGATGCGCTGTGGACGGCGCAGGGCTGAGCGCAGACGCGAGTCTGGCAAGCGCCAGCCCCTCATGGACCCCGGCAGGGAGCAGAACTCCCTGCGCCGGGATCCGCCGCTGCCGCGCTGTAATCGTTTTCACAAGACGGGTGCAGACGCCGCGCGAGATGCACAGCCCGGCCCTGGCCTTGCGTGCGAAAACGATTACATGACACCACAACGCGAATTTGTGACATTCATCACTTGTTGCAACCCCCGCCACACTTTACCTTTGATGTAAGCGCGCTGGCAGATCAGCGATGCGCTCCAGGAATTTAACTAAGGTTTAACTCTTACTTATTCGGGTGTTTTCACGAGACTCCTTAAAAGATTATTACGCTGTGCCGAACAGCATGCCGCCACATCCGTGTGACAGCCGTGTATTTGCGCACCGATAAGCAAGAATAGTTGTTACTGAGGGGGTTTATGAGCTTCAAAATACTGCCCAAGCACTTGTTTAAGACCTGGGTGGAGCGCCTGCGCGCCAGTCATCGCGTGGTGGGCCCTAAGGAAATGTATGGCCAGTACATTTTCGACGAGATCGAGAACGTTGACGAGCTAGAACTCAACTATCACACCAGCGTTCTGCCACCCAAGAAATTTCTACTGCCACCGCGCGAAGAGCTGTTTACCTTCAATGCCCAGACGATGGAAACAACCGCCGTGATTGAGGACATCCCCTCGACCGTGATCTTCGCCATGCACACCTGTGATATGCACGCGATGATGCTGCTGGACCGCATTCACAGCACCGGCTACACCGATCAGCATTACCAGGCGCGCCGCCAGAAGACCACGCTCGTAAGCATTGAATGCCTGAAGCCGTGCATGGAACACGCCTTCTGCAAGAGCATGGGCACGCTTTCTGCCAGCGAGCAGTACGACATCCACCTGACGGACCTGGGCGACCGCTATGGTGTGGATATCGGGTCGGAAAACGGCGCGAAGCTGCTGGAAGGGATGGGGTTCTTCTGGGAACCGACCGAAGCGGACTATGAGCGCGTGAACGAGGTCATGGCGGAAAAGTGGCCGAACTTCCAGTATAAGCTGAACTTTGATGTGACCGACCTGCCCGACCTGCTTCAGGTGAGCCAGAAGAGCCAGGTGTGGGACGAGATCGGCGATAAATGCCTGGCATGTGGGCAGTGCACCAAAGTGTGCCCCACCTGCTACTGCTTTGACGTTCAGGATGAGATCGACCTCAGGCTGGAACACGGCAAGCGTGTGCGCGTGTGGGATTCGTGCCTGATCGAGAAATTCGCCGTCGTGGCGGGTGGCCACAACTTCCGCAGTTCGCGCGCACGGCGTTTGCGGCACCGTTTTATGCGCAAGGGCAAGTACCAGTACGAGGCATACGGGCTGCTGGGGTGTGTGGGCTGCGGGCGCTGCGCGCTGTCCTGCCCGGTACACATCACGCCGGTAGACACGTTCAACCGTCTGGACGAACTGCGCCGCGAAACGCAGATTCAGGTATAGGGAGGGGCAGCCATGACGACTCTACTGAAAGAGACCCTGAACAATCAGTCCATCTACATGCCCACACCGGGGCGCATCACCAAGGTGGAGCAGTTCACAACGCTGGAAAAGTGGCTGCATGTTGAACTGCCGAGCGGGTTTTCCATCGCGCATAAGCCGGGGCAGTTTGTGGAAGTGTCGCTGTTCGGCATCGGCGAAGCGCCCATCAGCATCTGCTCATCACCGGGGCGCAGCAACGGCTCATTTGAATTGTGCGTGCGCAAGGTCGGCAAGCTGACGAACGCCATCCATAACCTGAAACCGGGCGGCATGGTGGCCGTGCGCGGCCCATTCGGGCGCGGCTTCCCCATCGAACGCTTCCGCGGCAAAGACATCATCTTTGTGGCCGGCGGTTTGGGGCTGGCCCCGCTGCGCTCGCTGATTAATGAAGTGGTGGATGATCGCGGCAGGTATGGCCGCGTGATTATCCTGTATGGGGCGCGCACCCCCAACGATTTCCTGTTCCCGGAAGACCTGAAGCAGTGGGGGGAACGCAGCGACATCGAATTCCATGTGACGGTGGATCGCCCGGCGGAGGGCTGGACGGGCAACGTGGGCGTGATCACCACGCTGCTGCCCAGGATCAAGTTCCACGCGCGCAACTGCGTGGCGGCCATCGTCGGCCCGCCGGTTATGTACCGGTTTGTGCTGATGGAGCTGCTGGCCAAAGGCATCGCAGAGGGCAACATCTGGATGAGCTTTGAGCGCCAGATGAAATGCGGCGTGGGCAAGTGTGGACACTGCCAGATGCATCACATTTATACCTGTCAGCGCGGCCCGGCGTTCTCCTACGCTGAAGTCAAGAATCTGGAGGAGGCGTTCTCGTGAAACCGAAAGTCGCATTCTTTGAGTTCACCAGTTGTGAGGGCTGCCAGCTTACGGTGGTCGATACGCTGCAAATTCACCCGGAACTGCTGGACGTGATCGACATTGTGCAGTTCCGCGAGGCGATGACTGAAAAAGACGACAGCTATGCCATCGCGTTTATCGAAGGATCCTGCACGCGCCCGTCAGACGAAGCGAAGATCCGCGAGATTCGCGATCGCGCGACGTATGTCGTCACGATTGGGGCGTGCGCGCACCTGGGCGGTGTGAACAGCATCCGCAACCGCCAGCCGCTGGAAGACGCGCGCACTTATGTGTATGGCGACAAGAAGGACTGGTTTGAGACCTACCCTGCCCGCCCGATCAGCGCGGTGGTGAAGGTGGATGCAGAAATTCCAGGCTGCCCCATCGACCGTAACGAGTTTGCGATGGCGGTCACGCATCTGCTGCAGGGGCGCATGCCCAACATCCCGGATTACCCGCTGTGCATCGAATGCAAGCTGAAGGAAAACGTGTGCATGTACCTGCGCGGCAAGACGTGCCTGGGGCCGATCACGCGCGCGGGGTGCGACGCAATCTGCCCCACCTATGGGGATGGCTGCGAAGGCTGCCGGGGCCTGGTGCCTTCGCCAAACATCGAGTCTCTGAAGAACGCGCTGCGCGAACGCGGCATGACCGACGAGCAGATTGATGCGAAGATGACGATGTTCCTCACCTATCAGAAGATGCAAATGGAAGGAGTTGCGCCAGCATGACAACCCTGCACGTAGATGTCCACCATCTGACGCGCGTTGAAGGTCATGGCAACATCGTTGTTGACGTGAAAAACGGCGAGCTGACCCAATGCGACCTGGAAATTGTGGAGACACCGCGCTTCTTCGAGTCGATGCTGCGCGGGCGGCCCTATGACGAATCCTCACACATCACATCGCGCATCTGCGGGATCTGCGCGGTGGGCCATGCGACGGCATCGCTGCGTGCGACCGAAAAGGCGCTGGACGTTCAGCTTACGCCGCAGACCGAGCTGCTGCGCAAGCTGAACTTTCACGGCGAGATTCTGGACAGCCACATTCTGCACGTTTACATGCTGGTCGCGCCGGATTACCTGGGGCTGGGCAGCGTGATTCCGCTGGCGAAAAGCGCGCCGGAAGTGGTGCTGCGGGCGCTGCGCATGAAACAGATTGCCGGCGACCTGTGCAAGATCATCTGCGGGCGTCACACGCACCCGGTGGCCATGACGGTGGGCGGCTTCACGCACTTCCCAACGCACGCGCAGCTAGGCGCGATCCGCGAGCGGCTGGTGGCTGCGCGGGCAGACTATGAAGCGACCGTTGAGCTGTACCAGACGCTGAAGATACCGAGCTTTGCGCGCGATACCGAATACATCGCGCTGCGCAAAGAGGATGAATACTGTTTTATCGACGGCGTGATCGCCAGCACCGACGGCGGGCAGTGGCCAATTGAGGACTACCGCAAGGTGACGAATGAGACGATTGTGGCGCATTCTTCTGCCAAGCACGCGCGCAACCAGCGCGACTCGTACATGGTGGGGGCGCTGGCGCGCTTCAACGTCAACTTCGACCGGCTGCACCCCAGGGCGAAATCTGCCGCCGCCGCGCTGAACCTGAAGCCGAAAGCCATCAACCCATACCTGAACGCTGTTGCGCAGGTGGTGGAAATCGTCCACTGCATCGAAGACGCGATCCTGCTCATTGACCAACTGCTGGCGCGCGGCGTGAAGTTTGAAGAGCCTGCCAAACCGAACCGGATGTCTGGCGAGGGTGTGGGCGCGACGGATGTGCCGCGCGGGACGCTGTTTCACAATTACGTGATTGAGGATGGCAAAGTGGTGGGCGCAAACTGCATCATCCCCACCGGCCAGAACCTGGCCAACATCGAACTCGATATGCGCGCGCTCGTCCCTACCCTGCTGGATCGCCCGCAGAACGACATTAAGCTGGCGCTGGAAATGCTGGTGCGCGCCTATGACCCGTGCATCTCGTGTTCCACGCACATCCTGGACATCGCATTCGTTTAAGGCTGTTGACTCCATCACGCGCAGCGGCGGGGCAATGTCCCCGCGCAAATCGGTGACGCGGACCGCGACAAGCGTAAGCTGAGGGGCGCACGACTCAGGGGCGCAGCGCAAGTGTGCCCGACATGGCGGGCGGTTCACGAACCGCCCCTGCACAGTTTATTGAGGTACGTGTACACGTTGGCGGAAATCCATGAGCAGTGGGGCACGGCGTGCTGTGCCCCCACAGCGCTTGTGGGTTGCTGCGACCAGATTTGCGCCGGGGTAAGCTCGTTATTGTCTGTAACAGCCCAGGCAGCCGCTGAGGGGCGGGATGCGTAATCTCGCCCGCTGCCCATACACACGGTGGAAACCGTCACGAAAGGCGCTGCCATGCAAACATTAATTCTGGCTCTGGGAAATCCGCTGCGCGGCGATGACGGCATCGGCGCGGCGGTGCTGGCGGCGCTGGCGGCACACCCGCTGCCGCCGGAGGTCACGCTGCTGGAAGGCGGCACACCGGGCCTGGAACTGGTGCTGATGCTGCGCGACTGCGAGCGCGCCATCATCATCGATGCGGCAGAGATGGGGCAGGCCCCCGGCACATGGATGCGGTTCACGCCAGAGTCCGTGCGGCTGAAGTCGCGCGATCTGTACCTGCGCGGCACGCTGCATTACGCGGGGCTGGCCGAGGCGCTGTCGCTGGGGGCGGCCATGAACCTGCTCCCGCCAGAAATCATCATCTACGGCATCCAGCCAGAGGCGATCGGCTGGGAGCCGGGGTTAAGCGCGACGGTGGCGGCAGCCATACCGGGCGTGTGCGCGGCGCTGCTAAGCCTGGTTTGTGACGGGGACTCCGTGTGCAGTTCAACACCGGGGTGAAGCCGCGCGCGGGGCGCTGCTCCGGGCGGCCACCCACACTTATTAAAGCCAATTTAACGACAAGGCCAAACCCTGATGGCACACCACAAGATTTTGATTATTGACGATGATCCCGATATCGCGCTGGCGGCGCGCCTGATCCTGGAGACCGCGGATTATGGCGTGATCGAAGCGCGCAGCAGCACCGAAGGGCTGGCGAAAGTAAAGGCCGAACGCCCTGACCTGATTATCCTGGATGTGATGATGGAATCGGCGACGGCGGGTTTTCAGACGGCGCTGGCGCTGCGCAGCCCTGACCCGAACTCGGAATACAAGGACTATGCGCAAATTCCGATCATCATGCTGACGGCGGTTCACGAAACCATGCCCTACCGCTTCAGCCCGGACGAGAATTATCTGCCGGTGGATGCTTTCCTGGATAAGCCTGTGGAAGCGTCCCGGCTGCTGCCTGCGGTAGAGCGCCTGCTGAACAAAGAACGGGCGTAGTACAGGCGCAGGATTACGCTGAAGGGTCCAGGGGCGCTGCCCCTGTGACCGCGCATGCTCATCTTAGGGCGGTACTAATGCATCGACCCATCCAGATCCGCCGGATGTTGTAGGGACAACGCCTGCGTTGTGCGGGGCGGACGAGGCAGGCCTCGTCCCTACGATTGTGCGTATTCGTTTTGGTTTGTCCATTCGTACAGGCGCAGGATTACGCTGAAGGCTGCGACCGGGCAGGGGTGAGGCGGTGCCTTGCCCCTGTGTTATGATTCGGATGTTTCGGACAGGGGTTGCTCATGAATGATTATTCGGCAGACGCTGGTTTAGCTGGCGCGGCGGCAGCGCTGCTGCCACCCATCGACATCGCGCTCTATAACCGCCGCCTTATCGCGCTGCGCTGGGTGGCTGGCAGCGGCATTCTGGCGCTCACGCTGCTGGCGACGGCGGCGCTGCATCTGCCGCTGCCGGTTGGACCGCTGGCCGCGCTGGGGGTGGCGGTGCTGGTGGTAAATGCCGCGCTGCTGGCCCTCACACAGCGCGCCGCGTGGCTGCCACACCTGATCACTGCACAGGTGGCGCTGGACTGGCTGGCCGCGGCGATCTTCGTCCACTATACTGGCGGCATCACCAGCCCGGCGCTGATGCTGTTCTTTCTTCACGTGATCCTCGCCACGATCCTGCTTGCCGATCCACAACGCTATATCGCGGCGGTGCTAACGCTGATTACCGGCGGCGCACTGCTGGAAGCGCGCGGGCTGGTGCCGCATTACGCCGTGATCCCCGGTATCCCGGATACGCTGTACAGCGAGCCGCTGTATGTGGCCGCGCAGCTTGGGTTCTTTGCGCTGGCGCTGGCCGCCACCGCC
>CAZQIJ010000211.1:0-7802 GCA_964592955.1 uncultured Anaerolineaceae bacterium | reverse complement strand
CAAAACCAACCGATCATTCAATGCGTTTACCATGTTCCTGCACTAGCCAGGGGACCTGGTTCCCCAGGCACCCCGACTTTGCAAAAGCCCTGCTGCCTGGCCCACCGTCATTGACGGTGACTTTGCTGAGGTGTTCGTGTGGTTTGGTTTCGGGGCCGCACGCAAACGCCGCACGCAAACGCCGCACGCAAACGCGCCTGCTGCCTTCGTTTGGGGCGACCCGCCGGGTCGCCTCTGCATCAGGGGGTTCTAATGGGTTCATACACCAGAATGGGTGGGGCTGCGCTGAATGGGGTTCACTGGGGTAAGCGGTGCAGTGCAGGGCGGGGTAAGGCTATTTCCGGCCCTTTGCCACGGCAGCGCTCTTGGTCGCTGCGGCACTTTTGGTCGCTGCGGCGCTTTTGGCGGCAGCAGCGCTTTTGGTGGCAGCGGCGCTCTTGGTTGCGGCGATGGGTGCGTATTCCCAGCTTGCGCCGAACTCCTGTTTGGCTTCCTGCCGCGATATCACCCGCAGCGTGGCGTTATCGTAGTTGAATGCGCCCGTGTAGGCGCGGCGTCGGTCAAGTTCTTCCTGTGCTTCTTCGCGGGTGTCGTGCTTACTGACAAAACGCCAGATATCCTCGTAATTGCGGTTAACTGCCACACAGTAGTATTCTTGCTGTGCTTTTTTTGCCATGATTCGACCTTTCCTGCTCCTGCTTTCAGAAGCCACTCTATGAACGCTCGCACATACCTGGCTTACGGCTCCGCCGAAGTTCGCCTGTGTGAAAAAAAGAAAGTGCAGGCACATTACCGCCGCACTTTCTCTGGAGTCCTATGCTGTGATTACTTGATCCGGGTTACGCTGAAATCAGCGAACAGGGTCTAATAGCGGTTGCGACGGTCGTTGCTGTTGCGGCGGCGATCATCGTCACCACCACCACCACCACCACCATAACCCCCGTCACGGCCACCACGGCCTTCGCTGCGTCCGTAACCACCACCATCGCCACCACGATTATAGCCGCCACCGTCACCACGTGGGCCGCGTTCTTCGCGCGGGCGGGCTTCGTTGACCGTCAGACTACGGTTATTCACGCTCTTGCCATCAAAACGCTTGATCGCCTCGCGTGCATCCTCTTCAGTTTCCATTTCGACGAAGCCAAAACCCTTCGGGCGGCCCGTTTCACGGTCGGTCACCAGGGTAACCTGGACAACAGTCCCGACCTGCTCAAACATTTCCTGAACCTGTTCCTGCGTAAGGGTATACGGCAGGTTGCCTACGTACAGTTTCTTGCCCATTAAGGCATACTCCTAGAAAGACGAGAAAGACAGAAAGTTTTTGATAGAGAAAATCAACTGACGCGGCAGACAATGCAAGACATGTAGACGTGACGTGTGCAGTGAGGCCGGAACCGTGGAACCCTATCACCTCTAGTATTGCACATTTCTCGCGTTTGCAACAGCCTCAGTTTTCCAGCAGGTTGTACGAATTCGCAAACCTTTCATCGGTACGCTCAGCTCCGCATCCGCAGCGGGCGCATTCCGTTGAGTGAGACCGCGACCATCATCCCCACATCGGCCAGAATCGCCACCCACAACGACGCAAGCCCGCCCACCGCCAGCAGCAGAAACGCCAGCTTAAGGCCGATGCTAAGCGCGATGTTCTGGCGGATGAGCGCGCGGGCAAAGCGTGCCAGTTTCAGCGCGTAGGGCAGTTGCCGCAGGTCATCGGCCATCAGCGCGACATCGGCGGTTTCCAGCGCCTGCGGGCTGCCCGCACCACCCATCGCAATCCCCACCGTTGCAGCGGCCAGGCTCGGCGTGTCGTTAACCCCGTCACCCACCATCGCCACGCTGCCATACCGCGCGATGAGTTCGCGCACCGCCTGCGCTTTGGCGTCCGGCAGCAAATTCGCCCGCACGTCGCGCACACCCACCGCCATCCCCACCCGCTGCGCCGCCCCCGCCTGGTCCCCGGTCAGCATCACCGTTTCGATGTTGAGGGCGTTCAGGGCCGCAATTACGCTCCGGCTGTCTGCGCGCGGGGTATCTGCCAGCGCGATGTATCCGCGCATTTGCCCATCGCCCGCGATGAGCACGGTCGTATTACCCTGCGCTTCGACGGCGTTCATCTCTGCACACAGCGCTGCCGCGTGCGGGATTTCGTCGTCAAACAGCCGGTGACTTCCCACCATCACCTGTTTGCCGTCCACTATCCCGCGCACCCCACGCCCTGCCATCATCTCCACCTGCTCGGCAGGGTGGTACTGGTCGCCCACATGGCGCGTTTCTGCCGCATTCACCACAGCCTCGGCCAGCGGGTGCGCCGTGCGCCTTTCGACCGCCGCCGCCAGCGCCAGCACGTCATCGCAGCGCGCGCACATCTCACCGCTTTCGCAGTCTGTTGCCCGCCACGCCACCACCTCCGGCTTACCTGCCGTCAGCGTGCCCGTCTTATCGAACGCCACAGCGCGCACGGTGCCCAACGCTTCTAAGTGCGCGCCGCCCTTAATCAGCACCCCTGCACGCGCCGCCGCCGTAATCGCGCTGATGATGGTCACAGGTGTGCTGATGACCAGGGCGCAGGGGCACGCGATGACCAGCATCGTCAGCGCACGGTACAGCCAGCCGTGCGCGGCGGCGGTGTCATAAAAGGGCGCGCCAAAAACCAGCGGCGGCACAAGCGCGACGGCCAGCGCCGCCAGCGTCACCGCCGGGGTATACACCTGTGCGAAGCGGTCAATGACGCGCTGGCTGGGTGCCCGCATCCCCTGCGCCTCCTCCACCATCTGGATGATGCGGCTCAGCGTATTGTCGGCAGCCAGCCGCGTAACACGCACCGTCAGCGTCCCTTCGCCGTTAATGGTCCCGGCGAAAACGCTTTCCCCGGCAGACTTCGCAGCCGGCACGCTTTCCCCGGTAATGGGAGCCTGGTTCACGCTGCTTGCGCCGCTTTCTACCGTGCCGTCCACCGGGATCTGTTCGCCCGGTTTAACCAGCACGACATCGTTCAGTGCCAGCGCTGCCACCGGCACCTCTTCCTCGCGCAGCAGGGGCAGCCCCAGGCCGCTTTCCGCCGCACGCAGCCGCAGCGCCTGCGATGGCTTAAGCGCCACCAGGCTTTGGATGCTGCGGCGTGCGCGTTCACTGGTATAACCTTCCATCGCCTCGCCGATGGCGAACACAAACACCACCACCGCGCTTTCCAGCGTTTCGCCGATGACGATGGCCCCCAGCGCCGCGATGCTCATCAGCAGGTTGATGCTGAACTGGTGGCTGAGGCGCAGCGTGTTAATGCCGCTGCGTGCGATGGGGTAGAGCATCACCAGCATACACGCGGTATAGGCCGCCGCGCTCAGGTTTTCCGGCAAAGACAGCACCAGGGTAAGCAGCGCCACCACCAGCGCTGCCGCGCCACCCCCCAGCGCCAGCCGTGTATCGGGCCGGGTACTCAGGTGATCCCAGAACCCCGCCGCGCCGCCGCGCACCGGTTTCGGCGCAGCATCTGCGGGCAGCAGCGTTTTTCCCAGGGCGCTCACACGGGTTTGCAGCACGTCAAACGGCACGTCGCCTTCCAACCGCATACGCGCAGTGGCGAAATCCACTTCCACAGTCCGCACGCCTGGCAGCCGGGCAACCCCTTCTTCAACCTCGCGGGCACAGTGCGCGCAGTCCATGCCCTGAACAGTGTAGACGTTAGTCATCGTAATTCGCTCCGAACGAAACATCATTATTACCCCTTCATCATAACGCAGGTTTTGTCCCACGGCACAGGCCATCGGACCGGTATTCTGCCAGCGGCTCGATACATCGTGCTTTGCAACAGCCCTAACCCCCAAAAATGGGCCCATTTCAGGTGATTGGGGCAGTGGCAGAAGCCCCATACGCCCGAACATGTCTTCGGCACTGGGAGTGGGGGTGAGGGCTTGACTTGCCAAAACGGACTTGATGCAATATTGCGCAATCCGGTTTATCCTCTAGTGATATTCAGTTGCCGTCACTTTTATTCGGGGATGCAAAGATGACCACTTATCGTGCTTATGAGATTATGTTACAGCAGGCTGCTGCCCGGTGGTTCAGTAAGTGTGGGATAGCGGCAGCGCCCATGTACCCGTTTGTGGTGGCCTCTGCCGAAGACTGGGCGCAGAATCTGCTTGTGCCAGAGGTCGCCGCCTACCTCAGGCGCGAACGGGTCGCGCTGGATAAGTATCTGCATCATGGGCTAAGCAGCCAGGCCATGCTTTATAATCTCGTCGGGCCGCTGGTGGTGCAGCAGGATTACGAACCGCTGGCGCAGGTGCTGGCGCAGCAGGGGCTGGTGCTGCCCACCACTGGGCTTACCGCCGCTTTTGAATATGCCGATGACCGTATCTTCCGGGAGGCAGGCTCACACCAGCCCACCACCCTCGACCTCGCGCTGGTCGATGCAGATCAGCGCCCGGTGCTGTTCCTGGAAGCGCGCTTGCGCGAGCAGGAACTGGGGCGCTGTTCGCGGTATGTGCGCGGCCTGTGCAGCGCGCCGCAGCCCGCCCAGGATTTTACCCTGTGCCCGCTGCACCGTGAGGGCTATCTTTATTGGGATGTGCTGGCCAAACTGGGCTTTCTGGAGGGCCCGCTCGCCGAAGGGGAGATGTGCGTGCTCAGCCAGTATCTCGGCTTCTTCCGCGAAATCGCGTTTGCGCTGGCCCACGAAAGCAGTTTTGTGCTGCTCTATGATGTGCGCAACCCCAGGCTGGAACGTGAGCTTCTCCCCATGCTGCGCCGCTATGTGCCGCCCTCACAGGCGCTCATCGCCATCACCATCCAGGCGTTGGTGGGCGCTATCCAGGCCACCAACCGCCACCCCTGGATCGCCGATTTTCGCCAGAAATACGGGATGGGGTAAACTAGCCTTCATGCCGTTGCGGTTGAGGTGTGTGGTATAATCTTGATTAGCATTTTGGAAGCATTGAGGAGTTTATGCTTTGTATGCCTTGTTATTTGCCGGTGGGGTTGGCCAGCGTTTGTGGCCGCTCAGCCGCAAGAATTCTCCCAAACAATTTTCTCCCATCATCGGCAGCCGCTCTTCGCTCCAGCTTGCCGTAGAGCGCCTGCTGCCCGTCGTACCGCCAGAGCACATCTACATCTCCACCAACGAGCGCTATGCAGACGTTATCGCGGCGCAAACACCCTACATCCCCAGAAAAAACCTGCTGCTGGAACCAGAGCGCCGCGACGTGGCAGCCGCGGCAGCGCTGGCCTTCTTCCGCATCCGGCAGCAGGGCGCATCTGGCCCCATCCTGTTTCAATGGGCAGATAACTACATCCAGAACGAAGACGAGCTGCGCCGCGTCATCAGGGCAGGGGTCGCGCTCATCCAACAGGATGCGCGGCGTGTGATCTTCCTGGGGCAGATCCCGCGCTTTGCCAACGAAAATTTCGGCTACATCCGGCATGGCAGGCAGCTTGGCGAAAGCGAAGGCGTCCCCTATTACGAATACCACTCGCTCACCTACCGCCCGCCCCTGGAGGAATGCGAACGCATGGTGCAGTCCGGCGAATACCTGTGGAATGCGGGTTACTTCGTGTCTTCGGTCGAATTCCTTACGGAGGAATACCGCGCCCTGGCCCCAGAAATCACCGGCATCGTGGAAGAAATCGTATCCTATGCCGGTACGCCGCAGGAAGACGCCAAACTGCGCGAACTGTACCGCACCATTCCAGCCATCCACTTCGACGAAGCCTTTCTGATGCGGCTGAAACCTGAACAATCGCTGATGATGAAAAACGATCTCGGCTGGTCAGATCCAGGCAGCCTCAACAGCCTTAAGGAAGCGCTCGAAAGCACCCGCGAGGCCAACGTGACCCAGGGCAGCGTCGTCACGGTGCAAACCAGCGACTCGCTCGTCTATAACGAGGACAGCTCAAAAGTGGTGGCGGTGATGGGTATGGAAGGCGTGATCGTCATCAATACGGGCGATACCGTGCTCGTCATCCATAAGGATTCCGTCCGCCACATCAAGGCGCTGCTCAGCGCGCTTGAATCCGAGGGCCACGCCGACCTCTTATAGCGGCGCTGCCAGCAGGGTACGCCTGACGGGGTGCAGGGGGGATGCGCCGAAAGTAGGGGCGGTTCGTGAACCGCCCGCCAAATCGGGCACATCGGGATGCGCCCCTGCTAGTACCGCACTAATGGAAAACACAAGTCAAATGCAACCCATGTCGCCTGCTGCGTCTGCCCCAAAATCTGGCGGATTTAAATGGGTTTGGTCACTAGCGCCGTTTGCGTTTCGGCGCGATCTCCCCATCATCGTCCAGATAATAGCCGTAGCCGTCGCCTTCCAGCGGCGGCGCACTGCTGGCGTCCTCCTCCAGCCGCAGGCGCTGGGTGGCGCGTTTGCGCTTTTCCGCCGCCACCGGGATCTCGACCTCGGGCTGGCGCGGTTTGCGCGTCGTGGTTGTGGTCTGGGGCTTTGTGGTGGTCGTCGTTGTCATCACTTCAGCGGCAGACGGCAGAAATGCGGTGCCGCTAAGGCCAATGGCCAGCGCGCGGGTGATGCGCGGCGTAATCAGCCCGAAATTGATCCCCAGCAGCGCCAGGAGTGTTTCCAGCGCGAGGAACGGTGTGAGGATCATGGCGAAGGTGAACGCTGTGGCACCCAGCGGCAGTTTCATAAACAGGTAGATGATGCGCTGCCACGTGCTGGCGCTGGTGGTATAGGCGCTCAGCCGCTGGAACACGCCGCCGCCCTGCAAATTCAGGTCATCCGCCAGCGTGTCGGCCTGGGTGTTAAGGATCATCGCCGTCACCGCACGATCCAGCGCCGCGACGCGCCGCGTGGCCGCGAACAGAAACAGCAGCATCGGCAGCCCCACCCACACAATCGACAGCCCCAGCGCCACCGCGAACCCGGTAATGAGCAGTCCAAAGTACAGCGCGCCCAGCATCAGGCTCAGCATCATGTAGAACCAGCCCCGGCACCCGCCCACCAGTGCATCCAGACCCTGGGTAGAGTCCTGCATCGTCGTATCTCCCCTCACAACTCGGACCGTGCTGCATCGTCTGGCAGGGGTGTGTTTCGCCCATGACCCGCATCTGCCACCGCTATTTTACCTGACAGGAATTGAACCCGCCGCAAGCTACGCGATTTTAATCGCAGTAGATAGGCGGGTTTCTCGTTTGGCTTTAGCCGAAATGTTATTGCAGAATGCGAGAGAGTATGCTAGAATAAGGGTGCTGGTCGCGGCGTTGGCGCGCCCACCAGCCCTCCGACTATACAGGAGTCAGAGCATGTCCAATACTACCATTCGGACAGTCTATTTTGCAAGCCGTTTGCCGCGTGCCACTGCCGACGCGCTCAACGCCGAAAGCGGGCGTATCTATTCGCAGGTGTTGGTCGAGCAGTATCGTATCTATCGCAAAAAGGGTATCTGGCTCTCACCAAAAGCGCAGGAACGCTACAACGATGATCTCAATCGAGAGACACCTAGACTGCTGCACGCCCACAGTGTAGACGCCGCTCAACAGGGTTTTGCCAAAGCGTGCAAAACGGCGAAAGCCAACCGGGGAGACGGCGCGAAATACCCCCACAAGCGCAAACACTACCGCACTACCATCTGGAAAAGCACAGGTATCCGGCTTGAGGGCAGCGAATTGCTGTTGGCTCTGGCAAGAGGTTTAGAGCCTATTCGCCTTCAACTGCCTGAGACACTGCGCCAACTCCCCCAAGATGCTTTTGTCGAAATGCGACTGGTATACAACCGCGAAAGTCGCCACTACGAATGGAATTTGGTGGTAGACGATGGGATAGAAGTCCAACCGACTGCCGATACCGGAATTG
>CAZQIJ010000210.1:0-7812 GCA_964592955.1 uncultured Anaerolineaceae bacterium | reverse complement strand
CTAGGCCAACGGATACTGATGAACGGCGGTTCAGATACCTTCGCCCGCATTACCGGCGTCGTCTCCTCATTACTGAGCTTACTCTCGTCAGTGGTGGTTGTGCTGTTCGTCACGCTGTTTCTGGCATTAGAGCCTCAAACCTACATACGTAATTTTCTGCGCCTCATCCCGTTTGAGTTTCGTGACCGGGTTCACGAAACGCTGTCTGCGACCGGCGCAATACTGCAACAGTGGCTCATGGTCCGCCTCATTTCGGCAGCCGTCATCGGGCCGCTGACGTTCATCGGGCTGTCGCTGATCGGCATGCCGCTAACGCTGTCTCTGACCATTATCGCGTTGTTTGGAGCCTTCATCCCCACATTTGGCCCGATCATCGCCCTGATTCCCGCGGCGCTCATCGCGCTGATCCAGAGTCCGCAGCAGGTCGCAATCGTGGTTCTGCTCTACGTGGGGACGCAGATGGTCGATAACTATGTGGTGACACCCCACTTTGAGCGCACGATGCTCTACCTGCCTCCTGCATACGTCATCGCCGCACAGCTCCTGTTTGGGGTCATTGCGGGACCGTTTGGCCTGGTGCTGGCAGGGCCGCTTTCTGCCGCGCTTGTGGTGGTCGTTCGCATCCTGTACGTTGAAGCGGTACTGGGGGACAAAACCGCACCTGAAGACACACCGTAAAACCAAAGCAATTCGGTGCAGCGGCACGGCTGTGCAGCAGCACGGCTGGATGAAGCAGGAACAGCCGGTTGTGTACTTTGGTACACTTTGGTACACAAGAAGAGCAGGCGAACAGATCAGGCTGTTCCAGGCAAAAAACGCGCCACACATTTGGGCGAACGGGGACCTTGCCCCGCCCCTACAAGGTACCAGGGATTGATTATTTTCTCGGCATAGCCTTAAGCGGAGGACGCACGTGTTTTTTGACAGCGGGTACGATCTTGTTCGGGTCGCGGTGGTCGGCATTTGTGCTTATCTTGCGCTTGTAGGGCTGCTGCGGATTTCGGGGAAGCGTACCCTTTCCAAAATGAACGCTTTCGACCTCATCGTCACCGTCGCGCTCGGTTCGACGCTGGCAACGGTACTGCTTTCCAGTGATGTTGCCCTGCTGGAAGGGTTGACAGCATTCGCGGTGCTCATCACCATGCAGTATATGATTGCGTGGCTGTCTGTGCGGTCCGCGCGGGTCAGGCGCTGGGTGAAGTCAGAACCGGCCCTGCTCTTCTACGAGGGCGAGTTCTTAACCGAAGTGCTGCGCAGAGAGCGCGTAACTGTGGACGAAGTGAGGGCGTCTGTACGCGCACAGGGGCTGGCGGCAATGGGTGAAGTGCTGGCGGTTGTGCTGGAAACCGACGGCAGCTTTACTGTGATGCCGTCCACCGGTGCCGCACCCACTGCGCTGAAAGGCGTTCGGCAGTATCCGGTCACCCAGGGGTCGCAGTCCAATCTCCACCCTTCTTAATGGCTGTTTCCGGTACCGGAACACTGTGCTGAATACGCGGCGGGCAGCGCAGAACATGCCACACAGGCAGTGCAGCCGGTGCGGCAAAGATCTCACCAGCGTGGATCTGACACATCAGGCAGCAGGGCTGTTCCAGACAAAAAACCAGCCGCCGAACTGGGCAGGCGGGGACCTTGCCACGCCCCCATAGGCGATTGATTATTTTCTGGGCCCAGCCTACGCCGTTTGCAGCATCTGCGCAATGCTGGGATCAGCGCTTTCCCGGATGACGACATGTGGGGTTTCGTGCCACAGCGCGCAGGCGTGAAGCGTGCGTTTGAGTTCGGCCAGCAGGTCATCATCAACGACGACGCCGCGCTCGAAGTGCAGCGATTTCACCTCAAAGATACCTTCCTTGCGATGCGCACGCGGATCAAGCCGACCAACCAGCCTGTTGTTGTACAGAATTGGCAGGCTGAAGTAGCCGTATCTGCGTTTGTGTGCGGGAAAATAGAACTCGACCGGGAAGTCGAAGCTGAAGCGTTCAAGCGTCTTGTTTCTTTCTCTCACCAGCGGGTCGAAGGGAGAAAGCAGGGTTGTTTTGGAGCGGGGAATGGTGCCCGCCGCCGCAGCTTCAACCGATTTGCGGTGCGCAGGATGCACATACGCCGGAGCGTTCCAGCCGTCAACGCTAACGAGGATGACGCGCGCCGCGTGTTCCAGGCGCTTCAGCGCTGCTTTGACCACCGCGTGTTTGAGGCGGTAGTACTCCGCAATCCACTCGGCCTTCGCCACACCCAGCGCCTGAATGGTGTTGAGGACAAACGCGTCGTGCGCCTCATTGACAGAAACAGCAGGCAGCATGTCAGCATCCGGGTAAACCCGCTCGCGCAGGTCATACACCCGTTGAAAGTTCTCGCGCTTGCGCACCATCAGTTCGCCCACATAGACCAGATAATCCAGCGCGGTTTGCTCTTCTTTGGGGTTCTCCCAGGTTGTCTTCTGGCCATCTGCGCGCCTGAAGTCTGTATGACGCGTTTCACCGTTGGCGCGGATGTGGTTCAGCACCGCCTGCGTTACGCCGGGATGCTCATCCAGCCACTTGCGGGGATTGCGCCAATCGAAGATCCGGCTTCCTGCCAGATGCAGCGGATAATCCTCGATGGGCAGGAAGCAGTTGGCGTTGGCCCAGTGTTCAAACAAGGCCCCCTCCGCCAGCAATTCGTCCAGCACGCGCGGATCGTAGTCATCGAGGCGGCTCCATAAGACAAAGTATGGTGCGCGCGCCACGACACTGATGGAGTCAATTTGCAGCATGTGGATCTGACGGATGATCGCGCGCACATCTTCTTTGGCGGCGGGTGGCTGTGGGCCTGTCTTCTGTAATCCCTGCGCCAGGATAAACAGCCCACGTACCGCGTCCTGTGAAAGGCTGATCACGTTCATTTTCCTGTTGAGTAAGGGGCAGCGGATCTTGCGCTTACTATAACAACTGGAACTGATGTTCGCAAGGTGCCGGGTAATCGGTGCAGCCAACCCTGTGAGGATACAGACGAGGCAGCAGCGATGGGCAGTTACCCGGCCTGGATGCAGCCGGGGGCTGCATCACAAACCGGAAAACCATGCAGCTCTATTCCTGATACCTCTCCTATACGGTTGATATACGGCCTGCCTACGCTTAGAAGTCCCATAACATGGCTGTGATATTATTTAACTATCAGCCGCACAGTTGGCGCGGCCTGCGTCAGATTGTACTCTCACACCGCAAAGGAACAGACACCCATGAAGAAACGCTTGATGAACGTACCTATGACCGTCCTCCTTTTTCTCGGTTTCTATCCATTCGGCATTCATCATGCCACTGTCCAGAGTACAGAAATCATCGAGACCTTTACCCACGACGGACTTGAACGTGTTTACCGTCGCTTGCTGCCACAGCGCGCGAATGCCGCCGCTGCGGTGCCGCTTGTATTCAACATCCGTGGCGGCGGTGGCGACTGGCAAGCCGCTGCTGACAGCACAGGTTTCGATACCGTTGCCGAGCGCGAATGGTTCGCCATCATCTATCCAAACTCCGTTGATGGGAAGAGGAAAGAACAATCATGATTCGATTGATTGCAGCGCTGCTTTTGTGCGTTGTCGTAACGCGTGCCGTTCAGGCAGACCCTCCGGAACCGCTCGCCGCATTTGATGTGCCGCAGCCCGGTTTCAGTTACCTGGTGGCGATTAGCCCCGACAACAGCATGGTACTGGTCAGTCGTCACGCGTTTGGCGATGCGTATGTGTACAGCGTCGCTTCGGGAAGTCTGCTGCGCCAGCTCTCACCGGAGATGTCCTTCGATGAGGTTTGGTGGAACGCAGACAATACGGTCGGGGCAATCGTGCATCCGGCGCGGCATGTGGAGCAGCAGGTCATCATCGACCCGGCAACCGGGGAAGTGATCGCAGAACAAACCGTGACCGGGAGCGAAACCAACGGACGCCGCCTTGACGAGGTGGAAACCGGGGTTTATGAACTGCGAATGGGTGACACGGTGCTGGCGCAGTTCACCGCAGATCAAGCCCGGTTCAGCGCCGACGGCACGCGCGTGATCGCTGAATATCGCGCCGGGTCGGAGCCACCTTTGGTCGTGACCGTGTATGACTCGGCAAGCGGTGCCATTGTCTATGAAATCCCCGGTCTGGCGTGGAGCGCCGCCTATTGGCATCCTGATGATACCTTCGTCGTCACGATCCCGCATACGTCGATTCCGCCAAACTGGTACGACGCGCAGCCTTCGGAAATCGCCGAGGATTTACAGCGCTTTCGAGAGAGACCCGTGCAAGTCCGCGATGGCATGACCGGGGAAATCCTGTACGAGCTGCCGATGTTCCAGGAGGACATCGATTTCTCGGAGCTGGTATTCGATACGCAAGTGCCCTCACCGCAGTTTTCCCCCAAGGGTGAGGTTGTCCTGTTGTATCCGTATGTGCGAGAGACGGCGACCGGAGACATCGTGACGGCGGTGACGCCGGTACTCAACAGCTTCTTCTTCGATGCCGACCGCAGCACCAGCTTTGTGTGGAGTCCGCAAAACGATGCAGTGCTGTCCTGCACGGGCGACGTGGCGGTGTGGGGATTCGACGGGACGATGATGCCGATCGATCTGCCGGACTATGACGGTGAAGAATACCACGGCTGCGGAACGTTTAGCGCGGATGGGCGGTTGGTCGCCACGATCTCATATTGGGGACGAACTTATGTGTGGGATCGGTCAACAGGGGAACTTGTGATGCAGAGGCCGCACCTGTACTACATCGATGCGGGGTCATGGCACGGCGAGCCGGTCTTCAGCCCGGATAGTACGCTCCTTGCAACGTGGATGACCACCGATCCGCCCTCATTCTCGCCGTACCTCGGTGCCGCGCTTGTGACTGAAGCCGAAGACGTCCCGCTTCATGAAGCGCCAGATGCCACCAGCGCCATTCTTCACACACTGCCGGTAGGAACACGGATGACGGTGGTCGATTTCGTCGGCGCGCCGCCCCCTTACAGCGGCGGATGGGCGCGTGTGGCGACGAACAATGGCGGCGAAGGCTGGGCGTATATTACGGATGATCCTGAAATCAGCATCAATCGTGTGATCGACGAACCGCTGCCGTCCAGCATGACCTTGTGGCTGTGGGAAATGCCGTGAATGGCATACCTGTGCAGCACACCTTATTCGATCAAGCAAGCACTGCCCGCGATGAAATGGATCCGCCGCGCTTGTTTATGAACGTCTGCTGGCTCGCAGCGGAGGATCCATAAATCATGTATCACATGGAGGCAAAACAGCCGATGTTCCGATGGTTTCGTATCGTACTTGCGGCTGCCATCTCCGCCGCAATTTTCATTGTCGCACCAGCGCTGGCACAGGATGTTCCCGCGCTGCTGCCCAGCGGCGCATCTGGTAGGCTTTTTTGGCCGCCGTCTGCCGTTGGTGGCGTTGCAGGGGCTGATCCTGGCGGCGGTGGCCGGTGTGGTGGCAGAGCGTGTGCTTGATCGTATGTGGCCTACCGTTGAACCTGCCCCAGCCAATGCATACGCGATTGCATTGTACTATGGCGAAGCGGACGGCCTCACGGTGATCGTGGAACCAGGCAGTGATCTGCGTGAACTGGGCCTGATGAGCACAGAAAACCGCACCCACCCGAACCGCATCGCCGAAGACTTCCCGCAAGCCGCGCAGACCGTCAGCGCGCGCACCTGCCTGCAGTATGTACGGATGGGGGCCCAGGCGGCACTCCCGCTTGAGTGCCGTCGGGGCGCTGTGACCGTCATCGACATCGAGGTCAGCCCTCTGGAAACGTTCTGGTACGATGAGACCGGTCAGTTTATGCTGCCCGTTCAGATCATGATTGGCGACCAACCGCATGGGGAGATCTGCCAACCTGAAGGGGGTGCGTGCAGACGCAGCAGCACATAGCCGCAGTCCAGTAACGCTGTGATCAGTCGTGGGGAGTTGTTCACAGCACACTGTGTTCCACCGCGTTTTGGCATCTTCATAGATGGAAGGAAAAGGAACTATGGGGAAGATACCGTTTGGTGCTGCTGCGCCTCGCCTGCTGATACTGCTGTGGATTGCTGCACTGATCCCCGGCGCAGGGGCTCAGCCAGCCACACGCTACTACATCGCGTTCAGCGCCGGTGCCGGGGATGGCGAAGATATTTACGTGATTCGCGAAGACGGCCAGAACCGCACCAACCTCACCAATAATCCTGGCCGCGATTATCATGCAGACTGGTCCCCGGATGGCCGCCGCATCGTGTTTACGTCCACGCGCGACGGTAACCCGGAAATCTACGTGATGTCCAGCAGCGGCGACAATCTCGCTAACCTCACAGACTCGCCCTCGTCAGACTCTGCACCAGACTGGTCCCCGGATGGCCGCCACATCGCATTTGCGTCTGATCGTGACGGCGGGCAGGACATCTACACACTGTCGCTGGATACGCTGGAAGTGCAGCGGGTGACTTACGACGGGGTGGAGAAAAGCGCGCCGGCGTGGTTCCCGGATAATCAGCAGATTGCGTACTGGACACGTGTTGACGGTGTGCCGAAAATCTTCTCGGTGAATGTAGAAAACGGCACCCGTACCCAGCTTACCCTGGCGGCTGAAACCAGTTGGCCAGCCATTGACAACTCTGGAACCTGGCTGGCCTATGAGCAGACGGTGAGCGGATTGAAGAAGGTCATGATTCAGCCGCTGGAAGACGGCGCGACATCGATGCCGCTTCCGGCTTCCGAGGACGGTTTTAACTACGCGTTTCCGGCCTGGTCGCCAGACGGAGAGCGGCTCGCGATGGTCAGCGATCGCGATGGCGGGGCAGATATTTATATCGTCAGCCGCAGCGGTGGCAGTTTCCTGCCCCTCACCCAGGATTCCGCGCCTGAAGTCGCCCCTGCATGGCAGCCTGTGCTGGCACCGGTGGACATTGCAGAAGCTGTGCCAGAGGGTGACTTCAGCCTGGGGCAGAGCTTTCTGAACGTCGAGGACGTTGATCCTGAAGACGTTGTGCTGCTGGGGCGCAGCACGGCGCAGCTTGTCCCTGAACCGCCTTATGTAATCGGGCCGGATGATCTGCTGGTGATTCGCATGGAAGTCACCATCAACCCGGATGGTACAGTAAACGTCACACCCACACCCGGTGACCCGAACAACACAGCAGCCGTCAGCCTGGACGCGTTCACCTACATGAGCGCCGAACTGCGCGGTGTTGACCTCAACCGTTTCGACATCTACCCGGAACCTGACGCACGCTATATGAAACGCCTGAGCGCAGACACGGTCAATTTCTGGGAATGGGAACTGCGTCCGCGCCCGTCGGCGGTGGGGCAGCTCAGTTTTCTCTCTGTGAAGTTCTTCGTCCCGGAACGGCTGGAAGATGGCACAGTGGCCTACCGGGAAGGAGAAGGCGTGCTGCGCTTTGAGATTGATGTGCGCCCGGAGATTACGAGCGTATCCGCCACCACCACACGTGTACCTGAGCAGGGAATGCGGCTGACCTTTAACAGCGGCGACAGCCTGCTGCTCAGCCTGCTGCGCCCGAACCTCGTTGATTTTGTGCGCGTGAGTTCGGTCAATGGCGAAGGCTGGTTTGATGTGGATTTCGGTCTTGGCGGCGTTGAACTGCCGACCGGGACATGCCTGGTCTACCACCGCGAGGGTGCGAATTTCTCTGCGCCAGCAGACTGCGCCGCCATCTACGATATCGACATCCCTTACAGCAGTGTTTTCTGGTACGACTTTGCGCTTGGTGCGCCTTACGAGGTGCAGATTGCCGTGGGCGGCAGCCCTTACCGTTGTGTCCTCTCCAGTGCCAGTTGTGATTTTTAGGAGATGTTTCGTGA
>CAZQIJ010000209.1:0-7844 GCA_964592955.1 uncultured Anaerolineaceae bacterium | reverse complement strand
CGAACGCTTCACGCTGGATGATGGCCTGTCTGAAGCGGTGCGGGAGGTGTTCATCCGGCTGTGGGAACAGGGGCTGATTTATCGCGGGCCACGCCTGGTGAACTGGAGCCCAGGGCTTCAGACGGCGGTCAGCGATCTCGAAGTTGAGCGCGAGGAAGAACAGGGCAAGCTTTACTACTTCAGGTATCCGGTGGAAGGCGGTGACTTTGTGCCGGTGGCCACCACGCGCCCGGAAACAATCCTGGGGGATACGGCGGTGTGTGTGCATCCTGAAGATGAGCGCTACAAACATCTGATCGGGAAGAACGCGCTGGTACCCGTACTGAACCGCGCCATTCCCATTATCGCGGATGATTATGTTGACCGCGAATTCGGCACAGGCGCGCTGAAGATCACGCCAGCGCACGATTTCAACGATTACGAGATCGGGCAGCGGCACAAACTGGCGTTCATCAACGTGATGACCGCCCGCGCCACGATGAACGAGCATGCGGGGCCCTATGAGGGGCTTGATCGGTTTGAGTGCCGCCGAAAATTGTGGGCAGACATGGAAGCGGCAGGGCTGACGATCAGCGTGGACGATCACACGATGGTCGTGCCGCGTTCGCAGCGCGGGGGTGAAGTGATTGAGCCGCGCATCAGCACGCAGTGGTTTCTGAAGATCCAGCCGCTGGCCGATAAAGCGATGGCAGCGGTGCGCGACGGGCGCATCAAGGTTGTGCCGGAACGCTTTGAAAAGACGTTCTTCCACTGGATGGAAAATATCGAAGACTGGTGCATCAGCCGCCAGTTGTGGTGGGGGCACCGCATCCCGGCATGGATCAACGCGCAGGGGGATATTCATGTGAGCGCCACGCCGCCGGTGGGTGAAGGCTGGACGCCCGAAGCAGATGTGCTGGATACATGGTTCAGCAGCGGTTTGTGGCCCTTCAGCACGCTGGGCTGGCCAGAACAAACCGCCGACCTGAAGCGCTTCTACCCGACCTCCGTCATGGAAACCGGTTATGACATCCTGTTCTTCTGGGTGGCGCGCATGATGATGATGGGGTTGTGGTTCACAGACGACATCCCGTTTCATACTGTGTATCTGCACGGGCTGGTGCGCGATAAGTTCGGGCGCAAGATCAGCAAAACGCTGGGCAACACCATCGATCCGCTGGAAATCATGGATCAGTATGGCACCGATCCGCTGCGCATGACGCTGGTCACCAGCGGCACACCCGGCAACGACGTGAACCTCGATACCGACCGGGTGGAAAGCGAATGGAAGTTCGTCAACAAGATCTGGCAAATGACGAATTTCGTCACGGCCAATGTGAAGGACGACGTGAGCCTTTCGCCGCCCCCCGCCGCCGCGCTCGATCTGCCATCGCGCTGGATTATGAGCCGTCTGAACCGGGTGGTGCTGTCGGTGCAGCGCCTGTTTGATATCTACCAGTACGGTGAAGCGGGCCGCCAGATCCGCAGCTTCCTGTGGGACGAATTCGCAGACTGGTATATCGAGATCAGCAAAGCGCCGCTGTATGGCGAAGATGAAGCGGCGAAGGGCCGCACCCGCAGCGTGCTGGTGCATGTGCTGGATTCCGCGCTGCGGCTGCTGCACCCGTTCATGCCGTTTGTGACTGAGGACCTGTGGAGCTACCTGCCGCATGAAGGCGAAGCGCTCATTATGGCGCGCTGGCCGCAGGCGCAGGACAGCTATGTGGACGACAGCGCCGAGGCCGAGATGAACACGCTCATCGACCTGGTGCGCGGCATCCGCGATGCGCGCGCCACGTATGATGTTGACCCTGGGCGCAGGATCACGGCGGTGATCGCGGCGGGAAGCCAGCGGCACAACCTGGAACAGTACAGCTACCTGTTCGCGCGGCTGTGCAACGTGGCCAGTGTCGAATTTACGGAGGGCGGCGCGCCAGAAGACGCGGCTTCGGTGGTGGCCAGTGATGTGACGGTTTACCTGCCGCTGGCCGGCATGGTTGATCTGCAGGCGGAGGTTGAACGGCTGACCAAAGACCTTGAGAAGCTTCAGGAACAGATGGGAAAGGTGGAAGCGACCCTGGCCAACGAGAACTTTGTAAGCCGTGCCCGTCCTGATGTGGTTCAGCGCGAACGCGACCGGCTGACGGCGTACCAGGCCGAAGCTGCACTGATCGAAACACGGCTGGCAGAATTGCGCCAGAAGATTAAGTAGGCCGCGAAGCCCTGGGTGGGGCCGGGAAACCGGCCCTGTTTTGGGGGCGCTGTGCAGCCCATGCAGCACCCGTTATAATTGTGGCTATGTTAAACGCATTTCGTAAAGGATAAACTTTCGTGACTCCTGTTATTCAGATCGCCGAAATTGCCCGTTATGATGGGCAGGAAGTAACGCTGCGGGGTTGGGTTTACAACCGCACGGATAAAGGCAAACTACAGTTCATCAGCCTGCGCGATGGCACCGGGATTGCGCAGTGCGTTGCATTTAAGAAAGATATGGACGAAGCCCAGTTTGAAGCTGCCGCCAGGCTGACCCAGGAGTCTTCTGTTATCCTTACGGGTACCGTGCGGGCAGATCAGCGCGCGCCTGGATATCCGGGCGGGTATGAAGTGGGGATCAAGACGCTGGAGGTGGTACACCAGGCACACGATTACCCCATTTCGCCCAAAGAACACGGCGTCGAGTTCCTGATGGATAATCGGCACCTGTGGGTGCGTTCGTCGCGCCAGTGGGCCATTTTGCGCATCCGCGCGACGATTGTGCGGGCGCTGCGCAACTGGCTGGATGATCATGGCTATCTGCTGGTGGATACGCCCATCATCACCCCGGCTGCCGGTGAAGAAACCACCACACTGTTTGAACTGGATTACTTTGGCGAACCGGCATTTCTGGCGCAGACGGGCCAGCTTTACAATGAAGCCAACATGATGGCCTTTGGCAGAGTCTACACGTTTGGGCCGACCTTCCGCGCGGAAAAATCGAAGACGCGCCGCCATCTGATTGAGTTCTGGATGCTGGAACCAGAGATGGCGTTTTTCTCTCTGGAAGACGTGATGGATATGGAAGAGCAGCTCATCAGCCACGTGGTGCAGGTGGTGCTGGAAAACCACAAACAGGAACTGGCCATTGTGGAGCGCGATGCTGCGATGCTGGAAAAGGTGAAGTCCCCATTTGCGCGCATCAGCTATGATGATGCCGTGACGCGGCTGCACAAGCTGGCCGAGGAGACCGAAGACCCAGAGCAAAAAGCCCTGCTGAAGATCGAATGGGGGGAGGATTTTGGCAGCCCGCACGAAACAGCGCTGACGCAGATGTTTGAGACGCCGGTGTTTGTTTATCACTATCCGACGGCGGTAAAAGCGTTTTACATGCAGCCGGTGGAAGGACGCCCAGAGGTATGCCGCAGCGTTGATCTGCTCGCGCCGGAAGGCTATGGCGAAATCACTGGGGGCAGCGAGCGCATTTACGATGCGGATTTATTGGAACAGCGCGTCGCCACAATCGGGCTGCCGCGCGAAGCCTACGCCTGGTACCTTGACCTGCGCCGGTTCGGCACGGTGCCCCATGCCGGTTTTGGTTTGGGTTTGGAGCGCACGGTGGCCTGGATTTGTGGTTTGCCACATGTGCGCGAAACCATCCCCTATGCACGCATGCTCAACCGCAAATACCCCTAACCACGCTCAGAGCCGGGACGCGATCCCGGCTCTATTCCTTAACACCCGCCTAAAGAGATCATAACAACAGGGCGCTTGCTGTGGGCGCTGCGATGCGTTACCTTCAGGTTGAGAAGGCACGTTTTCTGATTGAAACGCCAGAATATGGGCAGATTCGGCGGCATTTTCGCGTGCAGGAAACGTTTAGGAATTATTGAGATGGTGCGGCTTGACCTGTTAAGGTTTCTTCGTTAAAATGTTAAGTGACTGTTAAACAAGCCCAATCAAGGAGGCTGCCGTGGAAACAGCGACAGCACTTCAGGTTGCACACGAAGCGGCAAAGCTGGTTCAGTACGTCGCAAGCTACCAGGCGAAATTCGGGCGCAGCTATGAAGTAAAGCCCGGGAGCAGCCGGGAAGCGTGGGATCTGTATCATCAGATCTTCAACCAGCAGGCTGCAATCGCAAGGCTGCTGGATGTGGATGTCCTGGAACAGGCGTCCAGCCGGCTGAACCGGTGGTGGGAACGCCAGGAGACGCTGGATTTAAGCATTGCAGAGGGCATTCTGCGCGCATCTGGTCATCTGATCGCGTGTATTGCCTATTTTGTGGAAGATGGTCACGGTGCCTACACCGTCCACAGCGCGCAGCATATGCTGGCTTGTATGCTGCACCCGGCGGCGCGGCAGGTCGCGCTGGGTACAGTGGAAACCAGCGGGTCATGCATCGCCGTGTAGTGCGGGCCACCTGAGCGCACATCTGTAAGGAGTGCGGGGCGAATGCTCTGCGCTCCTTATTTTTTTGCTTGACACGTTTCCGTCTCCTGTGATAGGCTTTTTCTACTTACCCACATAAGCGGGTAAGTAAGCGCGAAGGAGACTGCCATGCCCACGCAAGATTTCATCCTGGCACCCACCACGGTGCGCGTCCGTCTGACGCTCGAACCCACCCTGAACGCATTCAGCAGCATGATCCTGTTGAATATTTATGAGATCCGGTCGGGGCTTGGCGAATGGGTCGCGCGGACTGCGACGGCGCTTTCACCAGAAACCCTGCGGGACAACAAGCTTTTCAGCATCATCCTGGGGAGTTTTGAAGACTATACCGACTGCCCGACCTTCCCGCAGTTTATTGAAAATATCGCGCAGACCAGCGGGGCCACACTTCGGGATCATTTCTTCAACTATGTGAGAAAACATAGCAAGACCGATAACTCCGCAGAGGCGCTGCGCGAAGACTTTGGGGCTTTCATGGCACTGGTTGAGACCTGGTGTGCAGAAAAGCCAGATGAGTATGACGCGACCCAGTATGCCGAAATCCACCGGCTGCTGAGCGAACCAGAGGTACTGAAGGAGCGCATCGTGGCGCACCTGCACCTGATGTGGGAGCGCTGGCTTCAGCCGGAATGGACGCATGTGCTGCCGCTGTTGGAAGAATCGCTGCTGGCGTTTCGCCAGTTGGACTTCAGCGATCTGACGACGCTGGAAGCCGTGCGCGCAGTGACGGGGCGTGACCTGAGCGGGTACTGGGACGATGCGGACACAGTGGAGGAAGTGATCTTTGTGCCATCGGCGCATATTGGCCCGTATGTGACCCGCTTCGACCGGGGCAAGGCGATGGTGATTATCTTCGGCGCGCGCGTGCCAGAGGGGGTGAGGCTGGTTTCATCTGCCCTGAACCGTTCAGATTTGCTGGTGCAGCTTAATGCGCTGGCAGATGACACGCGGCTGAGCATCCTGGAGCTGCTGACACGCCACGAAGAGATGTGCGCCCAGGACATCATCAACGTGCTGGCACTCAGCCAGTCCAGCGCATCGCGGCACCTGCGCCAGCTCACCGCATCGGGTTATCTGATTGAGCGCCGCCGCGACATCGCCAAGTGCTACAGCCTGAACGTGGGACGGGTGCAGGAGACGGCGTTGGCGCTGCGCCTGTTTCTGGCGAGAAAGTAACCTGACGCCCATGCGTACCGACGTCCTGACCTTGTTCCCTGAAATGTTCGATGGCCCCATGAACACCAGTATGGTGTGGAAGGCCCGCGACCGCGGCCTGCTGGACCTGCATGTGACCGACATCCGCAGTTTCAGTACCGATAAGCATCGCAGCGTGGATGATGTGCCTTATGGCGGTGGTGGGGGGATGCTGATGAAGCCCGATGTCGTCACGGCTGCCGTAGAAGCTGTGCGGGGCGCAGAAGCTGCCCCAGTGATTCTGATGTCTCCGCACGGGCGGCTGCTTTCGCACCGTGTGGCAGCGGAACTGGCGCAGCTCCCGCGCCTGATTCTGCTGTGCGGCCACTATGAAGGCATTGATGACCGTGTGCGCACGCTGGTGGTGACGGACGAGATCAGCATCGGGGATTACGTGCTGACCGGCGGTGAACTGGCGGCGATGGTTGTGATCGACGCGGTGGTACGTCATATTCCGGGTGTGCTGGGGGCGGAGGGCGCGCACGAACGAGACAGCCACGCGGACGGGCTGCTGGAAGGGCCACACTACACGCGCCCGCCGCTGTTTCGCGGGCTGGAGGTGCCGGGTGTGCTACAGAACGGCAACCATGCAGAGATTCAGGTTTGGAGGCGTAAAGAATCGCTGCGGCGCACCTGGCAGGCGCGCCCTGACCTGCTGCTGCGCGCACCGCTGACAGAGGCGGACAAGTATTTTCTGGCGGAACTGGCGTTGGAAGAAGCAGCGCAGCGCAGGCAAACAATTGTCTCCCACACACCCTGAAAACGTGTTATCATGAGACAGGGGGTGGCTTTCTGATTGAGTCAGAAGGTTGATGAGACGAGCGTTGCAAGAGTGCTGCCTTCCGGCATGGGGAAACACGGCGTGCTTGCGTTGAAGAAATACCTGTGCGATACTCGCACTATTCGCGGTACGAAACGTGAACAGTCGCGTGCAAATCCGTTTCACACTGCAATACACACAGGGTGCCTGTGGGGTACCGAAGCGCCAGAAAGACGAAGGTAGCGCTTCGCAGGCGCGTCGATGGTAGAAGCAGAGGCCCCCGCCTTCAGGCATGGGGCGTATGTCACCCGGTTAACCTTGTTCATGCTGCGGCAGGCACATCATGGCAAACAGGTGCAAGACACTGGCGAACCGCAGCAATTGCAACGATACATACGGCGAATACACGGAAGTTCAAAGAGGGGCTGCATGACTCAGCAATATCGCAGTGAGGCACTGGAAGAAAAACTTAGGACACTGCACACCGTTGTGGATGGCGTGAAAGCGACGGTGATCGTGAATATTGATGGACTGCTGGTCGCGGCCTTTCCCGCGGGCGATGAAGAAAACCCACACGAGAACCCTACCAGCAGTCCGCAGGTGGCGGCTATGTCTGCAACGCTGATTGGGCTGGCAGAGCGCACGCTGGGGCGCTTGGCGCAGGGGGATCTGGAGCGGTTGTTGATGGAAGGCGAAGAGGGCGTGATGGTGGTGTATCCTGCCGGGCGCGCCTCACTGGCGGTGCTGGTGGCGAAAGATGCACGCCTGGCGCATGTGTTGTTTGCGGCGAAAAAAGCGGCTGCCGAAGTCGCTGAAATTCTCGGTCACTAAAAGCGGGGCAGGACCGCATGTGTTGCGGCTGCCAAACAGACTAGCCGCGTTTTTCCTGAAAGTAGACGCGCAATGCCATCTTCCCCAGGCGCATCTCATCTCCGTTGTGAAGTTTTACGGGCTGGTGGGGTTCAGCCTTCTTCCCATTAACGTAGGTTCCGTTGCGACTGCCCAGATCAACCAGTTGGAGGTACGTCCCCTGACGCCGGATAATGGCATGGCGGCGGCTGATTCCCATCTGGTAGGCAGCAAAGGGCGAAAGGTCGATTTCCGGGCTGATTCCGGAGACGGGGTCGCTGCGGCCAATCACGATGTCGTTTTCGGGAACAAGCAGCAGGGGTACGTCTGACCCGCTGATCTCCACGCGCAGCATCATGCCAAGCTCAAAAATACCACTGGACGGATTCGAGTCCGGTTTTCCTGCCTGCATCATCCCATACAACTTCAACGCTGCGTCTGCTTCGTGGCGCAGATCATGCGTGGTTCTATCGCTCGTGTTTTCAGACGGCGGATTCTCTTCTAGCATACGGCCTCTTACGTGTCCCGCGGGTGAAACACGGGAATACTTAGCGGCGCTAACCGCCGACTCTAACGATGGTTCGATGGGTGCCTGGCCATGTGCTTGTGTTCCAAAACACGGCGTGTTCTGTGGGTGCA
>CAZQIJ010000208.1:0-7845 GCA_964592955.1 uncultured Anaerolineaceae bacterium | reverse complement strand
AAGTACACCCCATGCCAGCCGCACCGGGTCTCGCCTTGGGGTGGCGTAACCTGGTCGCGCATTCGTCGCGGCTTCAATCGCATCCATTGGCTGATCCATCAGGCGAAGACACTTCCTCAAATACCGGAATACCCAGGCGTAGCACACCGTTCACAGGCCAGCATTATAACACAGCCGGTCCCCTTAAGGTCTACACAGGATCGCGCAGCGCGGCCACCCACGTGGCACGTTACCCATTTGCGATTTCGACAGGTGCGCTTCATAATTCCTGGCACATTCCATTCTGATGTCTGGAGCAAGTGCTTTATGAGTTCAACGCCCACACCGGTACAAAAACCCATTACACAGGAGAAAGAAGGCTTCCGCAGCAACCTTCCCGCCTGGGTGCAGCAGCTTCCCAAGATTCAGTTCTCGCCGCCGAAAGAGGACTTCCAACTGATCAACGCGGCTGGGTTGGAAGAAATCCTGAAGAGCGCAGATTCTGATGCCATCAGGCGGATCCGGGAAGACATTACTTTTCTGGATCACGAGCTTCTGCGCCTTTTTCGTGAGCGCGATTACATTGCGAAATTCAGCCAGAATCGCTACCGCATGTACCAGATTCTTTACATTCTGCTGTCTGCGCTGGCAACGTTCGTCGGGTCGCTGATTGCGCTGGCGGTGAGCGCGAACAGCAGCCTCGTTATCTGGTTCTCGCTGGTAGAAACGTTCATTGCCCTGGCCACCACCTATCTGGCGACGATGGCGGCGCGGGAACCTGCCCTGCCGCGCTGGATTGAGAACCGTCGCCGTGCCGAAAGCCTGCGCCGCGAGTATTACCGGTACCTGATGAACGTGACACCGTACAGCGCGCTGGAAGGTTACGAACGACGCCTTCTGCTTTCCCGCCGCGCCGCAGATATCAATCGCGGGCTCTCCCCGGAAATCTCGACCACAACTGAGGTGAAACGATGAACCGTAAGGACTATGAGGCACGCTACCAACTGTTTCAGTATTTCGCGCTCAATGACCAACGCACCTACTATAACCGCACCGCCGCCAAGAACCGCGCAGCAGGCACCCAGGTCAACCGTTATCGCGCCATGCTGGCTTTTCTTACTGGTGCCTCTGCGGCGCTGGTTGGTGTCATCGTCCAGATTGCGTTTGTCAATGGAGGCACCTGCACCGCAGACCCGAACGCCGGGTTGTGCTCTGTGTGGAGCGGCGTTGTGCTTGCCCTTACTGTTGCCTCGGTCACGCTGCCTGCGGTGGCGGCCTTCTTCAGCACCCTCGCCGATCTCTACCAGTGGGATCGGCTGATCTCAATCTACGACTCCGCCAAAGAGAACCTCGAAGTGGCAGACGCGCTCTCCCCAGACAGCGAAATGCCCACCAACGTCTACCGCCAGGCCTATGCCAACTACGTTGAGGGAACACTTACGGTGATGAACGACGAAAGCGCGCAGTGGGGGCAGTCAATCCGCACCCCGCAGGCCCTGCAGGAATTCGTCCAGGCGCAGCGCCAGCGTGCTGCGGAGGTGGGGGGGGTAAGCCCGGAGTCCGCAGAACCCAGCGACACCGTAACGCCATGATGCAGACGACACTCTCAGGAGTTCGCGTCCTTGACCTTACGCGCGTGCTGGCAGGCCCCTACTGTACCATGCTGCTTGGCGACATGGGCGCAGACGTCATCAAGGTTGAATCGCCTAAAGGGGACGATACGCGCCAATGGGGGCCGCCCTGGTTGGGTGAGGGAGACAGGCGCGAGAGCGGCTATTATCTCGCCATCAACCGCAATAAGCGCAGCATCACGCTTAACCTGAAGACGGCTGAAGCACAGGGCATTGTCCGCCGTCTCGCGGCGCAGAGCCATATCCTGATCGAGAATTTCAAGCCGGGGCAGATGTCGGCCTTTGGTCTGGGGTACGCAGCCCTTAGCGCCGAAAACCCCGCCCTGGTTTATGCCAGTATCTCGGGTTTCGGGCAAACCGGACTCTATGCCGACCGCCCCGGCTATGACCAGGTGATACAGGCCATGAGCGGGCTGATGTCGATCACGGGTGAGCGCGACGGCGCAGCCTATAAGGTCGGCGTAGCGGTCAGCGATGTGCTGACCGGGCTGTTTGCCTTGTCTGCTGTGCTGGCGGCGCTGCGTCACGCCGAATTGACAGGCCGCGGCCAGTGGCTCGACATCAATCTCATGGAATCGCAGCTTTCGGCGCTGGTCAATATCGCCAGCAACGCACTGATTTCTGGCCACACCCCCATGCGCCAGGGGAACACGCATCCCAACATCGTGCCCTACCAGATGTTTCGCGCGGCAGATGGCGATTTTGTGGTGTCGGTGGGCAACGATTCGCAGTTTGCGGCGCTGTGCAGGGTGATCCAGCGTGAGGATCTTGCTGCTGACCCGGACTACAGCACCAACCCGCAGCGGGTGCGCAACCGCAGCGCCCTTATCCCGCTGCTGCAGGCAGTATTTGAACAACAGTCAGTCGGCTTCTGGGTGGCAGCGCTTACTGCCGAAGGCATCCCGACAGGTCCCATCAATTCTGTCACTGCGGCGCTGCACGATCCGCATGTTGCGGGGCGTGGTACGATTCGGGAAACGGTGCTGCACAACGGCGAGACTCTGAAGTTTGTGGCATCGCCGCTGATGGCTGAAATGCGCTGTCCGCCGCCTGCGTTAGGCCAGCACACCGGCGAAATTCTGGCGGAACTCGGTTACTGTGACGAGGAAATCGCAGACCTGCGCGCTGGCGGTGTCGTGTAGCGCCGGTCGTTGCAGGTGCCGCGCCCGCCGGTTATCCCATGCCGGGCACGGCGCTGTGCTGCTGGCGCGCCGAATGCCTGACACGAATCAGGGTGTAACGTGCTGCCGCCGTTAAAGCTTGAATTGTGTAATCCGCCGCCATGCCGCGGCGGATTACACAGACGCGCATCGTACTGGTTTAAGGTCTGCTGACGCTTGTGCCTGTTTCAGTGCGCATGGCTGCCATGAATGTCACCAGAACCTAGTACCTCAACAAGATGAGAATGCGGGGTGCAGGGGGCTTCGCTCCCTGCCGGGGTCATAGGGGCAGCGCCCCTATACACGCGATGTGCGTTTCACCCTGCATCTTAAACTTGTCCTGGTACTAGAAAAAGCTGGCCAGTAGTTCGAGCAGTTGGCCGATGCTGTTCGGATCGCCGGATTGCACGCTGGTGCGGCTGGCCTGCGCAAGCTGGTTGAGCACACCAATGTCTGCATTGCTGCCATAGGCGACCGGTACCAGGATAACCGGGTTCAGGCTGTTACGGCTGGCGCTGATGGCGTTGATGGCGTCGTTCAGCGTTGCGCCTTCGTCGCCCGTATCCGCGCCATCACTCAGCACCACCACCGCGCGCACACGATCCGCATTCTCCTCGGCATTCAGCACCTCGGTGATTTCGCTGATGGCCATGTACAGCTCCGTACCGCCATCGGCGCGCAGGTTGCGAATGCGGCTGGCGATGTTGGTTTCAACATTTTCGAGCTGGCCCAGCGGTACAAGGATGTTCACATCATCACTGAACGTCGCCAGTCCCACGCGGTTACCGGATTCCATCCCGTCCAGGAAGCGCAGTGCAGCTTCGCGCGCCTGGTCGATTTTGCCGTCTTCGTTCATAGAGCCGGAAACGTCAATGACAATCATCACATCCGCCTGTTTCTTCACCAGCGACCAGCTCGACCGGATGGCGTTCAGCACCGTGATATCCGGCACATCGAGGATGTTCTGCGGGCCCTCTGGCAGCACCCCGTTTTCTTCAACAAACGGATAGGTGATCTCCACGTCAGGGTTAGCCGGGCGGAAACCATAGCGCATAATGATCGTCTGGGATTGTTCATTCAGGACGAAATCGGTGAAAACGGCGGCAGCGTCGCGCTGTTCCGGGGTTGTCCATCCGCCCTGGCTCGCGTCGAGCTGGACAATGCCGAAGGGGTGCCCGTGCCAGAAGGTGCCCTCGCTGGGATACAAAGCCACCAGCTTGCCCCCCTGCGGCTGGGTACACTGCTCTTCGCCTTGCGAACCACCTGTATTGATACAGATCAAGTCGGTTTCTTCCAGCGCCAGCATGTCGAGATATTCCGGCCCCTGGCCAAAATAGGCCAGAAAGTCTTCGGTACGCCGGGAGTAGTGACGGACCAGTTCCTGCAGGTTGCGCATACATTCCTGAACTTCTGGACGGTTCACTTCGTCCGCCGTCAAACGCCGACCCGTAAACCCGTTCTGGCGCGCGCAGGCATAGAACTCGATGATGCTGGTAGACAGCCCTGTGGAGCTGTGACGCGGATCCGCATGCCCGTAATAGACCGCAGGGCGTCCCTCCGGCCATCCGTCTTCAAGCACGGTCAGCAGATCAGCCCAGCCAATATCCTGGCGGGATTTACCCGTCAGCGTTTCAAGCTGAAGCATGCGCTCTTCCCAGATACCGATAATTACCGGGGAAAGCGCGGTTTCTGGTGCATTTGCGAGGTCGAACAGCTCACGGTTTGTCTGGTTGTTGACCAGGGAAAGCCAGTGGCTTACTGACGGTTGGAAAATTGTCGGTCTGTATACATTGGTGTTGTTCGGTGCAATGATGGCGTTGATAACGCCTTCGGCAACCGTCCCGGATGAACCGCTTACCGGGTCGGTTCCCCACACATAAATCGGACGTTCTCCCTGTGCCCAGGTCTGCCCGGTGACCGGATTCTTGCCTTCAGATGACAGTGTGTTGAAATTGCGGATGATTTCCGGCATGTACTGCTCGGATTCAGGTGAGTAGACGATGTAGACATCGATGGCATTATTGGGGCGATTCACCCCGCCGTTGTGGGTATATACTTCGTAGCCTGCCGCTGGCCGCGGGCCACTGATTTCGACTCCACCTGGATCCTCGCCGCCACATCCTGTAAGGAGTACCAGCATGAGGGCCATTAAAACGATCAGGGGTTGGGGCTTCATGATTTCTCCTGTTGAGGTTAATACCGCCTTATGCCCCTATCTTACTCCATGAATGATGCGCTTGCGCGAGAATTGGCCCTCCAAACACCAAAAACCCCCAGGAATAGGCGGTCGGCGCTGGGTGGCTGGAAGCGTTTAGAACTGAAAGCGATCTTCGAAGGCCACCAGCTTGCGGGTGAAATGTGTGGTGTAGGATCTGAGGCGTGCTTCCAGCTTCTGGTAATGTGCGCCGGAGAGCGCTGTGCGCAGCGTTTCGCGGCTTTCACAGATGAATTCGACCTGGCGCTGCGGATATGACCCATAGGTGACCTGCCATGCCGATAACATATGCAGGCCAAGCTCGCGCATGGCGGGGACGAATTCGCCGAGGATATAGCGGTAGTAATCTTCGTATTTATCCTTCGAGATGTCGTAGGTCAGGAGCAGTTTGTACTGTGGGTTGATGGTAGCCATAAATGGGAAACGTATCCGTTCTTCTCACTGCTCTCCGAAAAGCGCCAGCCATTCATCAATTTCTTTCGGGGAAAGATGCACTTCCGCCGCTACGTCCGGGCCGGGTTTAGCGGGCTGCGCCGGCCGCACCAGCATTCGCGCGAAATCTTCAGATTTCAATGCCTGCATCCGTTTGCGCCGTGCAGCATCCAGGACGACGTTGTCTGCAGAGACGACTGTCCACGACTGCGCATGGCGCTCTTTGTGAATGCGATCAATCATCACGCGATCTGCAGATGATTTGTGCGAGGCGAAGATCACCGAGACCGAGTGTGTGGACATGCGCGACTCGCCACCGGGCAGCCCCTGGTCAAAGACGACGACGCAGCGCGATTGCGTGCGTGCCGCAAACCCGGCCAGTTTCTGCACCAGCTTTGCTTCGTCGTTGGGATCTTTGAGCGAGATATCGGGCAGTTTGCCGATCAGATTATGGCCATCGATCAGATACAACATGGTTGGCGACCTCTTCAGGGTTTTTACGAGTATAACCAGGTTTTTGAACGGCAATCAAAGAGCTTCATGAACATTTTGCAATTCGCCCGGTTGTGCTAATATACCCGATGTGTGTTTCATAACGAAGGGTAGAAAGTAATGCGTCCTCGTGCGCTGTTGACTTTCATATTACTTAATGCAGTCGTTACCTTCGGCGTAGCGCTGCTTGTCATTCAGTTCTTAGGCCCGCGCGACGATATCTCTGGCACAAGCAGTGTCTCAACGGTCATTTACCTCGTCGTCACCGGAACGCCGGATCCGAATGCGACTTTGCCGGTGCGCATCATCACCGCCACACCGCAACCGGGTTCGGTTGCGGCACTCCCCACAGACCTGATCGACGACACGCCAGGCGGTGGGGCACCTGCCACCGCAGCCCTCGCCAACACGCTCGACCCAACGCTGGTCAGCGCTGATCCCGATCTTCAGAACACAGTAGAGGGGCTGCCGAACGGCTGTATTCCCCACACCCTGGCTGAGGGCGAAAATCCATCGATTCTCGCTGAAGTGTACGGTACGGATATCCCCAGCATCCTCCTGGTCAACAATCTGACTGAAGAGGACGCCGCCTTTCTGCAGATTGGCCAGGTGTTGATCATTCCGCTGGAGGGCTGCACGCTGCTCGAAACCGCCGCTGCCAATTTGTCAGTCGCCGCGGCCACAGATGCTGCAGGGGCCACGCCTGAAGTTACCCCAGAGGTTACTGAAGCGCCACAGACCGCCGTCCCCACAGTGACTCCCACCCTCACGCTGCCGCCGACCGCCGTGAATGCCCAGGTAGAGATTGTTGAGGTCGTCTCTGCCGGGGATGTGACCGCCGAGTCCGTCATCCTGCGCAACAACGGTCAGACCGTCAACCTCGCCGGATGGACGCTGAGCGACTCTCAGGGCAATGTGTACGAATTTGCCACACGCAATCTCTTTGGCGGTGGTGAGATTTCGATCTTCACAGGGGCCGGTACCGATACGCCGCCGCGCGTTTACTGGAACCGTACAACAGCAGTGTGGGGTGATCCGGGCGATGTCGTCACGCTGCGCAATACGGCGGGCGAGGTTCAGGCAGTGCTGCGCCTGCCCAGCCCCATCGACCTGAATTAGCGTGCGCCCCCGGCGGGTCAGAACAATCTGCCGGGGGTGTTGGTTCGTCGGCTACAACAAAACCCTGAGCGTGAGGGCTGCTCGTACCTCAGCAAGATGAGCATGACCCTGGCGCGGGGCTTTGCTCCCTGCCAGGGTCATAGGGGCAGAGCGTCCAAACCCTTCAGATCAATCCTGTTCTTGTCGGAGGGTGCATCCCATATGGATTAATGCGCAGAATGCCGGCGCGCCTTCACCAGAACAGGACAACTACGGCGTAGGTGTTGCCAGATCAGGGCACACCGAATTGGTTTGCGGACGCACATTTTCTTCGCGCACCCAGCCTTCGATGGGTGGTGTACCGGTTTCCAGTTGTGCCCGAACGCGGAACCACCGTCTTCCATCATCTTCGCCGCGCTGCTGGTCGAGGACATCCATCGGCGTCCCAAACGGGAACAATGAGACCTGTGCCGAGTTGACGGTGGGCCGCGCGCGCACACGCAAACTCTCCTGATTAATGGCAACCAGTTGGCAGAGGATGGGCGGTGTCGAGGTCGCCGTTGGTGTAAAGGTCTCTGTTGGCGTGTTGGTCGGTGTATGAGTCAGGGTTGGGGTCAGCGTTGACGTTGGCGTATCTGTGGGCGTCAGCGTCCACGTTGGCGTCAGGGTGCTCGTTGGGGTCGGGGTATCTGACGGCGTGGGCGTAATGCTGGGCGTATTGGACGCGGTTGGCGTGTTGCTCGGCGTGGGGGTTACGCTCGGCGTCGGGGTGATCGTTGGCGCTGGCGGAAACAGAATCGGGACGAGGCCGAAACCCTGCGTCAGCGCGCCCGTAATG
>CAZQIJ010000207.1:0-7893 GCA_964592955.1 uncultured Anaerolineaceae bacterium | reverse complement strand
CGCACTATGTGTGTGCTGCCCATACACCACGTCAACGGTATCGTCGTAACGCTCATTACGCCGTTGTTTGTGGGTGGTTCCACCGTCCTGAACCGCGCATTTTCGGTCAGTGGGTTCTGGCGCACCATCGTGCAGGAACACGTCAACATTGTGAGTGTTGTACCCACGCTGCTGCAGTTCCTGCTGGAACACGGTCGCCGGGAACAGCAGGCGGGCAATCCCATCTTTGGGGAGCGCATCAGCCGCCGCGAACTCACACACTTCCGGCATCTGATCTGCGGCGCGGGCACGCTGGCGATGACGCTGGCGCGCGACTTCGAAGAATTCTTCGGCATGACGATTCTGCACGGCTATGGCCTCAGCGAAACCACCTGTTACAGTTGTTTTCTGCCCATTGATCTCTCGTGGGATGAACACGGTCACTGGATGTACGCGTATGGCTACCCAAGCATCGGCTGTGCCATCGAACCTAACGAGATGGCGATCTTCGACGCTGCCGGTACCGGCCAGATGCTGGGGCCAGGGGAACGCGGCGAGATCTGCATTCGCGGGCACAACGTGATGCTCGGATACTTTAAACGGCCTGAAGCCAACGCCGAGACCTTCAGGTTTGGCTGGTTTCGCAGCGGTGACGAGGGCTTCTATCAGGAAGACGCACGGGGGCGCAAATTCTTCTTCATCTCAGGGCGCATCAAAGAGCTGATCAACCGGGGCGGCGTCAAGTTCAGCCCGTTCGACATCGAAGAAGTGCTGCTGCAGATGCCCGGTGTCAAAGTGGGGTTGGCGGTGGCCTTCAGCAATGATTATTACGGCGAGGAAGTGGGTGCGTATGTGGTGCCGGAAGAAGGGGCCGGGCTTACCGAGGCGGCGGTGCTGGAGTTTTGCCGCAGCCGTCTGACGTTCGAGAAAGCGCCTAAGGTTGTCGTATTCGGGACAGAGATTCCCGTTACAACCACAGGCAAGTACCAGCGTTTACGCCTGCAGCAGTTGTTTGCAAACTGGCAGCATACCCAGTTCCGAAAATAACACACGTGCCGAGGGGTGATCCCCACATCACCCCTCAGCAGCGAAAGCGTGCGACGCCCTACCCTTGTCCGTCCAGCGCCTTCTCATACAGGCGGTGCGTCTTGTACTGCTGCATGCCGTACCCGCGCATGACGCCTTCCATGTCGTGGTTGCTCTCCAGAATCCAGCCACAGTCCACACTGTGGTAGCCCTTGGCGCGCAGCACCTTCATGACGTGATAATGCATCGCCAGATCAAACCCTTTGGCGCGATGCTCGGCCAGCACACCCATCAGCGGCGTGCGAACCCGTGTAATCCTGGGGCGGATCTTCCAGTGCCACAGCGCCTTCACCAGGGTGAAGATCTCGGGTTCACCAGGGCGAGGGTAGGCGCGGTGAAGCACCTGGTTGAAATCCGGGACGACGATCACAAACCCCACTGCCTCGCCGTTGACCTCTGCAAAGCAGGCCAGATCAGGGTTAAAAATCAGTGACAGGCCATTGATCAGTGCGTCCAGCTCTTTGTCGGTCATGGGGACAAAGCCCCAGTTCTCTGACCACGCCCGATTATAGAGATCTTTGAACAGCACAAAGTCTGCGCGCAGGTTCTTACGGTTAATCGGCCTTATGGTCAGGTTGCCGCGTGTGGCAATGCGTGACGTGATGCGCTCAAAGCGCGCTTCGAGCTTTGACTCTTCCATCATCCGCCAGTCGAAATAGAAACTGTGCGTGTCAAACGTCTTCTGCAAACCAGCGGCTTCTATAAACCCCTGGTAGTAGGGCGGATGATAGGGCATGAGCAGCACAGGCGGGGTAAACCCTTCGACCAGCAGCCCCACATCTTCGTGCGTGGTAAAGGTCTGCGGGCCGCGGATGGTGGAATAGCCTTTTGCGCGCACCCAGTCTGCGGCTGTCTTCAGCAGCGCTGCGGCAGCCTCGGCATCATCATAGACCTCGAATGCCCCGAACCACCCCACCCGCTCCCCATGAAATTCGTTGTGGCGGTGGTTGATGAAAGCGGCAATGGTGCCAACGATCTCTTCCCCGCGCCACGCGGCGAAATAGTCCCCTTCCATGTATTCCCAGGCGGGATTGTGATGTTTGTCCAGCAGCTCACGCCGCATGCTCAGCAGCGGCGGCACCCAGTTGGGATCTTGCCTGTAGGCTTTCCAGGGGAATTGAAAGAATGCCTTGAACTCGGTGGACGTTTCCACCTTTCGCACCGTAACCGTCATGGCGAGTGGCTTTCGTATGATGTGTGCAGAACGAACAAGGAAGTTTATACTCGCATTAAGGGGGAATTGCAACAGCAGGGGCGGGAAAGTCTCCCGCCCTTACTCTACCGGGGAACCCTGCCCACCAGAATAACGACGGAGCGTGCCTTCACCAGGTAATGGCGCTGGTCCAGAATAGGGTCTTCCTGACCGGGCACCACAATATCGTGAGGCGCTTCCTGCGCAGTATCTGCAAACAGGTGCCACAACATGCCATCCGGGAGGCCGGGAATTTCGAAGTCGTGATCCTGCCAGTGGACGTTGCTGGCGACGTAAATGTAATCGTCGATCACCGTGCCATTCTTCGCATGGTGACCGCACAGCATAAATGCCAGCGTGCGGATGTAGCCCGCCCAATTGGTTTCCCAGGCGCGTGTGGTGTGCCAGCTAATATCGGGGTAGCCGCTGCCACGATGATCGTGATGGCGGAAATGCTGCTTGTTGCGCAGCGCAGAGTGCCCGTGCCGGAAAGCGATCATCTGCCGGAAGAAATTGAACACATCCGGGTTGACCTCGACTAGGCTCCAGTCCAACCAGTTCAGGTCGTTATCCTGGCAGTAGGTGTTGTTGTTGCCCAGTTTGGTATGGCCAACTTCATCGCCCATCAGGATCATCGGCACACCCTGACTGACCATCAGCAGCGCCACGGCGTTCTTCATCATCTGGCGGCGCAGGCGGTTTATCTCAACATCGTCGGTCGGGCCTTCGATGCCGCAGTTCCAGCTATAATTGTCGTTTGCGCCGTCGCGATTGTCTTCCCCATTGGCCAGGTTATGCTTCTCGTTATAGGAGAACAAATCCATGAGGGTGAAGCCATCGTGACACGTGACAAAGTTGATCGAAGCACCGGTCCCGCGTGAACCGTACATGTCTGGCGATCCCTGAATACGCTCTGCCATTTCCCAAACGGTGTCTGCATCGCCCTTCAGAAAGCGTCGCACTGCGTCGCGGTACTTGCCGTTCCATTCTGCCCAGCGGCCATAAGCCGGGAAGGTGCCCACCTGGTACAGTCCACCAGCATCCCAGGCTTCAGCGATCAGCTTGCAGTTGGCCAGAATAGGATCGTAGGCCAGCGATTCCAGCAGGGGCGGATTCGCCAGCGGAGCGCCATGCTCGTTGCGCCCCAGAATGGAAGCAAGATCGAAGCGGAAACCGTCAATGTGGTATTCCGAAACCCAGTAGCGCAGACAGTCAATGACCATTGCGCGCACCACCGGATTATTGCAGTTCATGGTGTTGCCCGTGCCGCTGAAGTTGAGGTAGTAGCCATCAGGAGCGAGCATGTAATAGGTTTTGTTGTCGATCCCGCGAAATGAAATGGTGCGACCGCGTTCGTTGCCTTCTGCGGTGTGGTTGAACACCACATCCAAAATGACTTCGATACCGTTGCGGTGCAGTTCCTTGACCAGCGTCTTGAACTCATCAACCTGCATCCCGTAACGCCCGGCGGCGGCATACCCGGCTTTAGGGGCAAAGAATGCGATGGTGCTGTAACCCCAGTAATTCAGCAGGTGTTCGCCGCTTTCAGGATGGTGCAGGTCATATTCCAGCTCATCAAATTCGAAGACCGGCATCAGTTCCACACAATTGACGCCAAGATCCTTGAGGTAGGTGATTTTCTCTCGGATGGCGTTAAAGGTTCCCGGATGCTTGACCCCTGATGTCTCGTGCCGCGTGAACCCGCGCACATGCATTTCGTAGATCACCAGATCTTCAATGGCGATGTGGGGCGGCCTGTCATCTCCCCAGTCATAATCGTCATAAATCAGCCGTCCGCGATAGACGTATGCTTCGCCTTGTTCGGGGTATTGCCCCCACACCTCACGCCCGGTCATGGCCTTCGCGTAGGGATCCAGCAGGATATTCTCGATATTGAAACGGTGTCCCATGTGGGGCTGGTAGGGGCCATCGAAGCGGAAGCCATATTCCAGGTCTTCCGGTTGGATGGGCATATTGAGCACTGTCATGGCGTACACCTTGCCGATGATAAATTCCTCGAAGAACGGAATTTCGGCAAAGGGTTCGGTTGCGCCTTTTTCAAACAAGACCAGTACACAGGAGGACGCATGACGTGAGAACACAGCGAAATTGATACCGCCCGGAACCAGCATCGCCCCAAAACGATCCGCTTTGCCAGGGCGCAGTTTGAAGCCGAGGTATTCGCGCGTTGCTTCTATGTCAATGCGCTGCTGATCCATTTAGCTGGCTTTTCTCAGGGCTTGAAGTCCTGCTTGTCGATTTTCGAATGTGGAGAACAGATCCAAAAAGCCCGTGATATTCATGACATCCTGCACTTCTTCGCGCAGGCCGGTAAGCACCATCAGACCTTCATGTTCGCGCACGCGCCGGTAAACCAGCAGCAGCAGGCGCAAACCCGCGCTGGAAAGATAGGTTACGCCGCTCATATCCAGCAGAATGCACTGCCCCGACCGTGCGACAGACAGGACGTGTTCCTGAACCTGAGGGGTTGTCGTGGAATTCAGTTGGCCGACGATTTCGATGACCACTGCTTGTTCTTGTTGTTGAATATTGATTTCCATTACACACTCTCTTTTTATCGAAGATAATTCAGTGACTATAAGTAAACGCTTTCCGATTTGCTGAATTATAGCGCGCAAACCCAATAAGTACCGTTAACGTTGGTTAATGTGCGGCAAGGATTTCGTATATACTATCCGAAATACTGCCCTGCTTCTGCCGTGCATACACTTCACCTCAGCAGAATTTTATGAGCTTCACTTAAGTGAGGCTTAACATCTCGCAAGGATAAAGGCGCTTACTGGCGCAATTCTGTACCTCAGCAGCGCAACACTTTTATACTACCCCCGGCCAGGGATTTTGCTCTACAATGGTAGCGGAGGATCAAAGAAGGTTTGGTCCTCCACATGTCCGCGCCTTCTATACGTGACTCCATACGGAAAGGGTGTTGCACTTATGCGCAAGTTCAGTCGAGTTCTCCTGCTTATCGTGGCGTTGATGCTGGCGCTGATCAGCTTTCAGGCTGCCAGTGCGCAGGATGAAGAAAAGGAACCGCCCCAGGTCGTAATTCCGATTCTGGAGGATGGCGAATCCATTGAAGATTTCTTTGAAGGGGATGTCACCGCCAAACTTTATGCGTTTAACGCCACCGAAGGCGACAGCGTGACGATCACGGTGAATGCTATCGAGGCAGATGTCGCTGTCGATCCCTATATGATCGTACTCGGTTCTGCCGGTCAGATGATTGCACTGGACGATGACAGCGGCGACGGGCTTAACGCACTGATCGAAGACCTCGAAATCCCGGCATCCGGCGGTTACCTCATCGTTATTACGTCACTGCTTAACCGCTCGACCAGCACGGAGGTCGAAGAAGCGCAGCCCTTCGAGCTGACGATAACGGGGAACGCCCAGCCCACCGATCTCGAAGGCTTTGATCCGCAGTCCGTAACCTTCTATAACTCTGAGCTTGAATACGGTGTTCCGTTTGAGGGTGGGTATTCTAACCTGGCAGAACCTGTTTATTACTTTGTCTTCAACGGTGATTCTGGCGACGTGATCAACATCACCACCGAAAGCGAAGACCTCGATACCCTGCTGTACCTCTTTAACCCGCTTGGCGAGCGAATTGCCGTGAACGACGATCTGAACGGCACCAGCGCAGGCGTGGAAGCCCTTGAACTGGTCGAGGCAGGGCGCTACCTGATCTTCGCAACACGGTTCGGTTTCTGGGGTGCGATTGACGCCGACGAAGAATCGTTCCCGGAAGGGCTGTTTACCATCACCATCGACACCGTGGAATAGCCCCCGCAACACGGAGTACTTTTGCAGACGCGCCCAGAACATTTTTCGGGCGTGTCTTTTAATTGGCCCCAGGTACTGCGCATGGCTCAGTCCCCCGGCCCCGCCCGCGTGACCGTTGGTGTAGCCCCAATCGTCGCTTCAGGTGTGGCTTCTGCGGTCGCTGTGGTGGCAGGGGTAGGTGCTTGTTGCCGTTTGCTGCGTTCGATAATGAGCTGGAGGATATCCAGCAGCAGCGGGTCTGCCGGTGTGGGTTCTGCCCCTGCCACCACAAACTGCCCGCTGGCTGCGCAGATTGCGCTGTACGTATCGAAGCTCACGCTGGCCTGCCAGGTGTAACTTCCGGGCACGAAGTCCTTCCCGAACTGCATCAGGTAATTCGCACCTGTAGGTATTGGCCCTCCGTTTACGGCCCCGCTTTCCTGATGTGTCCAGGTCATCAGAATCACGCCTCCCTCCACCCCTCCGCCAACAACAAGCATGGTTCCTACACTCGCCTGAAGCGTTGTGTTGTTGAGGGCGGTGGAAGGCAGGTTGATGGAACTGCACACCTCCTCCACGCTTAGTGTGGCCGTAATGGTGGCTGTGGCCGATGGCGTCTTAGTAGATGTGGGCAGCGGTGTGAAGGTAGGGGTGAATGTGGGCGGAAGTGTGGGTGCGCTGCGCGTTTGTGGCATGGGCGCACGCGTGTGCGTTTCTGCTGGCGCAGGCAGCAGCGTCGCGGTTTCGACCGGGCTTTGGCCACACGCCGTCACCAATACAATAAGCGTTGCCAGGCATACCGCGCGAACGAAATAGCTCGTCGCCGGTTGATGCGGGCTAGGTAAGCGCAGCGGCATTGTTCCTGACCTCATCTGTCTGTATAACCGCTCTTAAGTGTACCCGGATGACAGAATTTCGCGTATGACCAGCCTCACACACTGGCGTAGGTAAATCGTCATGTACCATTCTCTGGCGCACTGCTATAATTTGGCCTATGAGACGATTCTATGCGCTGATTTTGATTCTGCTCTGTTGTCTTCCTGTGTGCGCCGTACAGGGACAGGATGTTGTGGGCGATCTGTTGGGCCGCATCAATGCGCTGCGCGCCTCAAGAGGTCTGGCGGCCTACGGCCACAACGGCGCACTGGCCGCTGCTGCCCAGAACCAGGCTCAGTGGATGGTTGATACGGGTCAGATCAGCCATACCCAGTCCAACGGCTCAACGCCAAGCTCGCGCGCAGCAGCAGCAGGTTACCCATCGTCGTTTGTCAGCGAGAATATCTACGGCGGCACCAACGCGACCTCCGGCGATGCCTGGAACTTCTGGATGAACTCGCCCATACACTTCGCCGGGATCACCAATCCCAATTACACTGAAATCGGCATCGGCTCAGCGGCAAGCAGTTGGGGCCGGGCGTTTGTGCTTGTCTTTGGCAACCCCGGAAACCCCTACACCGCCCCCCGCGGCTCCGGTAACGGCGGGCGTCAGGCGGATGACGCGGCTCAGGCTCCCCCGTCATTTGTCGTAGGGCAAGACAGTCACGGCAATATCATGCATGAAATTCAGCCTGAACAAACCCTGGGCGATATCATGCTGCTCTACGGCTATACCTGGGAACGGATCCCCTATGTGCTGGAGATCAATGGCTTAACCCAGGCCGATATACGCCTGCTGCCCATCGGGGGTATCCTGCTTGTACCGCCGCACGATGGCACGTATACACCAACGCCAGGTGCGGCAGCGCCAGAACCCGCACAGGTCACAACGGAAGCCGAAATTGAAGAGGCGGCGGGGGCGCAGCCGGCAACCGAAACCGCAACTGGCTTTCTGCCCCCGGAAACCCTCCCTACCC
>CAZQIJ010000206.1:0-7901 GCA_964592955.1 uncultured Anaerolineaceae bacterium | reverse complement strand
AGGCTGCGCTACCTTTTGTGAGAAATGGTCAGATTTTTATTTTTGACCGTTTGCGGTCAAAAAAGCGAAACGTTTGTGATCCAACGTTTTACAAAACGTTGGCGGGGCCGCCTGCCTGAGGCGTTACAAGGGTCGCAGCGGCAGCGCCCCTGACCCCCTTCAGCATCCTCCTGGCAGCCTGCGCGTATCCCTAAACGGCCACGGTGCGCGGGTCGGTAATGACGCCGCTGAGGGCGGTCGCAGCGGCGGTCAGCGGGCTGGCCAGGAACGTCCGCCCACCCTTGCCCTGCCGCCCCTCAAAGTTGCGGTTGCTGGTGCTCACGGCATATTCACCGGGCTGGAGCTGGTCGCCGTTCATGGCGATGCACATCGAGCAGCCGGCCTCGCGCCATTCTGCACCGGCTTCCTTAAAGATGCGGTCCAGCCCTTCGCGCTCCGCCTGCGCCTTCACGCGCTGCGATCCCGGCACCACCATCACCCGCACGCTTTCCGCCACGCGCCGCCCCTGCAACATGTGGGCCGCCTCGCGCAGATCGCTGATGCGCGCATTGGTGCAGCTTCCGATGAACACCACGTTCACCGCCTTGCCCAGCAGCGCTTGCCCCGGCTGAAGGTCCATGTAGCGCAGCGCTTTGTCCAGCGCCGCCCGCTGGCTTACGTCGGCCACACGATCCGGGTCTGGCACGCGGTCGGTGATCTTCATCCCCATGCCGGGATTGGTGCCGTAGGTAATCATCGGCGTCAGATCATCGGCCTGAAGCGTAACCGTCGCGTCGAAATGCGCGCCGTCATCACTGGGCAGCGTGCGCCAGTCCGCCAGCGCCGCATCCCAGGCCGCGCCCTGCGGCGCATACGGACGCCCCGCGATGTACTCAAACGTCGTGTCGTCTGGCGCAACCATGCCAGCGCGCGCGCCGCCCTCAATGCTCATGTTGCAGATCGTCATGCGGCCTTCCATGCCCAGCGCGCGGATCGCCGCGCCCCGGTATTCCAGGACATACCCCGTGCCGCCCCCCACCCCAATTCTGGCGATGATCGCCAGGATGATGTCTTTGGCCGTCACGCCAGCCGCCAGCCGCCCATCCACCTGGACGGCCATCGTCTTTGGCCGGTTCTGCAGCAGCGTTTGGGTGGCCAGTACGTGCCCCACCTCGCTCGTCCCGATGCCGAACGCCAGCGCCCCAAACGCGCCGTGCGTGCTGGTGTGGCTGTCTCCACACACAATCGTCATGCCGGGCTGCGTAAGGCCCTGTTCCGGCCCGATGACGTGGACGATCCCCTGGTTTTCTGTGCCCAGCGCAAACAGCGGAATGCCGAACGCTGCACAGTTCTGCGTCATCACATCAAGCTGGGCCGCCGCCTGCACATCCGTCACCGGGATGATGCCATCTGCCCCGCGCGGCGTCGTGGGCGTGCTGTGATCCATCGTCCCCAGCGTGCGATCCGGGCGGCGCACCTTCAGGCCGCGCTCGCGCAGCAGGGTAAAGGCCTGCGGTGAGGTAACCTCGTGTACGAGGTGCAGGTCAATATAAAGCACCGCGGGCAGCGCGTCGGTCTGCGGTTGTACGAGATGGCGTGTCCACACCTTCTCAAAGAGTGTTTGTGTCATTAGGCTTGTCCTGTTTGTTTTCGGGTAACTACTCAGCCCTGTTTTGCGTGTGAAGCCCTCATCCCCCGCCCCTTCTCCCTGGGGCGAAGGGGTGATTACGGCGCAGCAAGGGTCTTTAAGTCCCTCTCCCTGGGGAGAGGGATTTAGGGTGAGGGCAATTTAGCCTCACATGCGATACCTGAGTCTTAGCAGTTACGTTTTCGGGTAAACGTGCGATGACGTGGGGTACGCCATCAGGGGGCTGCTGGCACTGCCCGGCAGCGGGTTGGCGCGCTGAGATGCTGCCAAAGCGCCCGTTTGCAAACCTGATGCGCCGTGTGCTGCTGCAGCGGCAGGGTGAGCACAACGGGGTCACAGAGGCAGCGCCCCTGATGAACCCCTTCAGCGTCATCCTGTGCATGTACTGGCCGGCGGACCTGCCTGGCCAGCCGGTTTGCTACCCCGCGATCGGTCGCTTAAAGTAGTGCGTGGCATAAATGCCGGGCACCTCGGTGATTCCCACCAGTTCCCAGCCATCCATGCCCAGCGCGGCGAATTCCTTGTGATAATTCACGGTGTCCAGCGCGTTGGTGTGGCGGTGTGCGCCGTCTGCGCGCAGAAAATGGATGTCGTAGCTGGTGGCCGCATAATTGATCGTCAGCGTGCAGTATTCCCATTTTTGCATGGTGCAGCGTTCCTCGTTCTAGCTTTGTGACCTGTTAAAGCAGATTAGACCTGCCTCTGCGCCCCTTGTCAATCAGATTTGGTCATCTCTTCACCTTCACGCCGCACCGCGCTAGCCATGCGCTGCCCCGATCTCTGCCGCGTCGCCTTCCGGCTTCACCCCGTCATACCCCAGCACGGCCAGCATCCGGTTCAGCGCGCTAACATAAGCCTTTACGCTGGCGACGATCACATCGCTTTCCGCGCCATAGCCGCCGAACGTGCGCGGGTCATCCCTGGGGCTTATGCGCACCGTCACTTCACCCAGCGCATCGATGCCTTCGGTCACGCTGTGAACGCTGTACTCCACCAGCGTGGTCGGCACGTTCACCACCGCATCCACCGCGCGGTAGGCTGCGTCCACCGGCCCCACCCCCACCGCCGCCATCACCACCGTTTGCCCGCGTGCGCTGCGCATCTTTAGGGTGGCGGTGGGCATACCCATCGTGCCGCACGTCACCTGCAGGTCTTCCAGCGCGATAATCTCCTGCGGCTTGTGGAATTCATCCGCGATCAGCGCTTCGAGGTCGGCATCGGTGACGTTCTTTTTCGCGTCTGCCAGCGCCTTAAAGCGGGCAAAGATCTGGTTGAGCGCGTCGCCGTCCACCTCGTAACCCAGCTCCGCCAGCCGCACCTTCAGCGCGTGTCGCCCGCTGTGCTTGCCCAGCACCAGCCGGGATTGTGCCAGCCCCACGCTTTCCGGCGTCATGATCTCGTAGGTGCTGGCATGTTTCAGCACGCCGTCCTGGTGGATACCGGCCTCGTGCGAAAAAGCATTCGCACCCACCACCGCCTTATTCGGCTGCACCGGCATACCGGTGTAGTTGCTGACGATGCGGCTGGTCTTCATGATCTCGCGCGTGTTGATGCCCGTCGCCAGGTGATAAAACTGCGGGCGGGTGTGCAGCGCCATCGCCACTTCTTCCAGGCTCGTGTTGCCTGCCCGCTCCCCAATGCCGTTAATGGTCACCTCCACCTGGCGCGCCCCCGCCATGACCCCGGCCAGCGTGTTGGCCGTCGCCATCCCCAGGTCATTGTGGCAGTGAACAGACCACACCACCCCGCTGCCCGGCCCCGCGCCGGGGGTTTCTGCAATCAGCATGGCGATCAGCTCGTGCCATTCGGTGGGGGTCACATACCCCACCGTATCCGGGATGTTGAGCGTCGTCGCGCCGCATTCCACCGCCGCCGCGCACACCGCCACCAGAAAGCCGGGATCCGTGCGGCCTGCGTCCATCGGGCTGAATTCCACATCCGCGCACAGGCTTCTGGCCAGCGTTACCGCCCGCCGGATGCGCACCAGCGCTTCATCGCGCGTGATGCCGGTCTGATACTTCAGATGAATGTCCGACGTGCCCAGAAACGTGTGGATGCGCGGTTTCGCCGCGTCCTTCACCGCTTCCCAACACGTGAGGATATCGCCCTCGACCGCCCGCGCCAGCCCCGCAATCACCGGGCCGTCTGCCGTGCCCACTTCGCGCGCGATGCGCTGCACCGCCGCCAGATCATCTGGCGACGCCGCCGGGAAACCCGCCTCAATAATGTCTACCCCCAGCCGCGCCAACTGCCGCGCGATTTCGAGTTTCTCTGCACTGGAGAGCGTCGCGCCGGGGCTTTGTTCGCCATCGCGCAGTGTCGTGTCAAAGAACAGGACGCGGTCCTGTGTCGTGTTCATCGCATATCATCCTTTGGTAAGTTAAACGGGTTCGGTGGCATGGGTCAAAGGGACGAAGCACAATCCGCACCTCTTCAACCAGATCGCCCGCTAACGGCTTCGATCCGGTTGGCCAGGCGGTGCGTGATGGCCAGCATATCGGCCCAGGCTTCGCGGCTCAGCGTGCGCTGCTCGGCAGCCGGGTTCGGGAACACCTCGATATGATCTGCCAGCAGAACCACCGCCATGCGCGGCAGCGTTTGCATCTTCTGCCGCAGGATCGCGTCGCCCCCCAGCACCTCGCCGCCGAACCCTTTCGGCACGCTGTTGATGATGAATGCCGCATCGAAGGCCGCATCGCCGCTGTAACTGCGATTTCTGCCGCCGCTGGCCACATCCATCAGGATGCGCACCAGCGCCCCCGTGATCCCACGCGCCGGATCAACCGTGAAGGTGTGTTCCTGCGTGTTATCCACGCCGGTTTCGATGCGGATTTTCGGCACCGCGCCTTCTGGCGTGGGTTCCGTCAGGTAAACATACATCCTGCGCCCGTCGTGATAAATCTGATACTCGTCCTTCACGGTCTGCGGCGTAACGCTGACATGCAGCGCCTGCATGGCCGCCAGAAACGCTGCGGCATCGTGCTGCGCGCCGCGCCGCTGAAGCAGGCGCTGAAGAATCAGCCCCAGCACCACCAGCGCGACGAGAACTAACGTGATCAGCGTTTCTGTGGTCATGTGGGTTACGGTGCCCCGCCTATTCCTGCCGGACCTTCTTCGCGTGCAGGAACGGCATCATGTCGCGCAGGTCGGTGCCCACTTTTTCCAGCAGCAGGTCATGCTCCTGGCGGCGGCGCGGGGTGAAGTTCGGGCGTCCGTTCCTGTTCTCTGCGATCCACTCCCGCGCAAACTCGCCCGTCTGAATGCGGTTCAGCACCCCGGCCATCTCTTCCTTCACCATCCCCTCAAAGCTGTCTCCCACCACATAGCCGCCATACTCTGCGGTGTCGCTCACGCTGTACCACATATAGCTCAGCCCGCCCTGATACAGCAGATCGACGATCAGCTTCAGCTCGTGCAGGCATTCAAAGTAAGCGATTTCCGGCTGGTACCCCGCCTTCACCAGCGTCTCGAAGCTGGCGCGGATCAGCGCCGTCACCCCGCCGCACAACACCACCTGCTCGCCGAAAAGGTCGGTTTCGGTCTCCTCGCGGAAGGTCGTCTCAATCACCCCGGCGCGCGTGCAGCCAATGGCGCGGGCATAGGCCATCGCCCTGGCGCGGGCTTCGCCGGTCGCGTCCTGGTGTACGGCCAGCAGCCCCGGCACGCCTGCCCCTTCCTTATAGACCTCGCGCACGCGATGACCCGGCGCTTTAGGCGCGACCATCGCCACATCCACGTTTTCTGGCGGCGTGATGGTGCCATAGTGGATGTTGAAGCCGTGCGCAAACATCAGCATCGCGCCGGGCTTCAGGTGCGGGCCGATCTCCGCCTGGTAGACCTCGGCCTGCATCGTATCTGGCACGAGCACCATCACCACATCGGCGGCGGCGGTGGCTTCGGCCACGCTGTGGACGGCCAGCCCATCCCCCGCGGCTTTTTCGCGGCTTTTGCTGCCCGCGTGCAGGCCCACAATCACGTTCAGCCCGCTGTCGTGCGCGTTCAGCGCGTGGGCGTGCCCCTGGCTGCCATAACCGATGATGGCGATGGTCTTACCGGCCAGTGCGCCCAGGTCCGCGTCGTTATCGTAGTAAAGTGTTGCCATATGCTGTGTGTTCCCTTCAGTTGGTGGTTAATAACCGTTATGCGTTGGCGGCGTCCGGAAGGATCAGTCCCCCCGCGCCGCCTGTTGTGCCGCGTGCGCCATCACCGCCCGGATTCTCCCCTGATCTTCCGGGCTGTAGGTGTGAAAGCGCACGGGTTCCACGCTGTAATCCACAAGCCGTGGATACGTCCGTGACTGTTCAAACGTCATGTTGTACGCGGGCAGCAGGTCAAACCCGCGCAGCACATCCGCCCCTGCCAATGGGACATCAAACAGGGGGCACGCCTCGCCAGGGTTGAACGCGTGGATGTAGGCCAGCCCCTCGTGCAGTGATGGCCTGGGATCGCTGACCACCACCGTGTACGCGCTGGCGTTCGGCTGCCCCAGGCGGTAGCTCGGCAGGCGCATCACCACCGGGTCGCTCTCGTGCAGCAGGTCAATTTCGACCAGCGGCAGTCCCGCGGCCACCGCCGCGCTCCGCTTTTCGCGGTAATCCGGGTAGCCCGCGCCCTGTGGTTTATTGGTGGGCGAAAGCAGTTCAACCCGTGTGACTGGCCTGCCGAATTTTTCAGACGCGCGCACCTCATAAATGATCACCGCCGCCAGAAACGCTTCCGGATCAACGTCCAGCGTCTCCAGCACCGGCAGGGCGGGCGCACTGCCTGCTGCCGGTCTGCCTGCCTGCCGCACAGCAGACGGGGCGAAGACGGTCACATCCGGGCGCGGACGCCGGATGCGCTCCTGAGCGTGTGCGCCCTCACGGATCTGCAGCGAGCGTTCGCTGCGTGCCTCGTATCCGTCCGGCAGTACGCGGTTCAGGGCGCGTGTTAAATCCACGATCAGTGTACCGTGGAAACTTTCCCATTCGCCTTCTTCGTTCTGTATTAAGCTGTTAAGGTGCGCGTTGATACCTGGATACAGATTTGCGTGCGATTGCAGAGCCATTGCTCTCTACCTCGTTCAGCCGCCGGTATCAACATTATAACGCGGGACGGCTGAACCTCATGCGCCTACACGCTGTAGCGCCCATGACCGTTCTCCGCCACCGGCTGGAAGGCCGGTTCGTAGTCCGAATCCATGATGCGCACGCCGCGGCCCATCGCCACCACGCCCGTGCGCACCATCTCCAGGATGCCGATGGGCCGCAGCATATCGATCACCGCTTCGACCCGTTCTTCGGTGGCGCAGATCTCCACAATGGCCACCTGCGTACCCATATCGACGATGCGCGCGCCGCTCTGGTCGCAGATTTCGGCGACCGCGTTATACGAGTCGCTGTCGTTGGTGCGCACCTTAATCAGCGCCAGATCGCGGCTCACATGCGGCTCGGCGGAAAGCGATTTCACGTCGATCACGTTGATGAGCTTGAAGAGGTTAGAAATCACCATGCGCGAATCCGCCCGCCGGGCATCCAGCGCGATGGTCATGCGCGAGATGTGCGGCCTGTGCGTGCGCCCCACCGTAAGGCTGTCGATGTTAAAGTTGCGGCGGCGCAGCAGGCTCACCACGCGGTTAAGCACGCCCGGCTTGTTTTCCACCAGCGCCGCGATCACATGTTTCCCTGTTTGCTGTTGTGCGTCGGTCATTGTTTCCTGTCCCCCATCCTGATGTCGTTCAAGTCCTGCGCCCCGGCCACCAGCCCCCACCTACTTCCCCTCTGGTTTGGGGCGGCGGATCATCTTATCCAGGTCAGCACCGGCTGGCACCATCGGGTACACCATATCTTCTTTCTCCACCACATACTCAATCAGCACCGGGCCATCGGTTTCGTGGGCAAAGCGCACCGACTCTGCGATCTGGTCGCGGGTGGTCACGCGCATCGCCGGGATCCCATAGGCCTCTGCCAGCTTGCAGAAATCCGGGTTAAACATGGGCGTGGCGTGGTAGCGCTCTTCATAAAAGATCTCCTGCCACTGGCGCACCATCCCCAGGTAAGCGTTGTTGATGATGGCGATGTTCACCTTCAGGTTTTCCTGGCGCAGCGTGGCCAGCTCGCACAGCGTCATCTGAAAGCCGCCATCGCCCACAATCGCCCACACATCTTCGTCTGGGCGGCCAAACTTCGCGCCCATCGCCGCCGGCAGCCCAAAGCCCATCGTCCCCAGGCCGCCGCTGGTGATCATCGTGGCCGGGCGCTGGTGCGGGTAATACTGCGCCTCCAGCATCTGGTGC
>CAZQIJ010000205.1:0-7997 GCA_964592955.1 uncultured Anaerolineaceae bacterium | reverse complement strand
GGCGCGCCAGAAATCCCAGACCTGGAGGCGGTTCTGCGCGCGCTGCTGCGCCAGTAATAACAGCGTAGGAGCACGGGGAACGCATCCAGGCCAGAGTTAGGCGGGCAGACACCTGCTCTGCAACCTGAGGCTGGCCAATGGTATCAGCACGTATTGATACGTTCTGATACCTTGTTGCGCGTTTGAAAACGGTTTGTGATGCGCAGGGCAGGTGAATCAGACGCGCTCGCTGCGCGCCACGCTATCCCGAAGCGCCCTGCTTTTGCAGTTTAGACCATTCATCCTTGAGCGAGACGGTGCGGTTGAAGACCAGTCTGCCCGCTGTGCTGTCTGGATCGACCGTGAAGTAGCCCACGCGCTCGAACTGGTACTGTGTGCCGGGAGCAGCGCCCTGGACGGAGGGTTCAATGTAGGCCGTCTCGATCACCTCAAGCGAATTCGGATTAACGTAGGACATAAAATCCTTGTCATCATCCATATCGCTGGGTTTCGGTACGGTGAGCAGGTAGTCATACAGGCGCACTTCGCAGGTGAGGGCGTGGGCCGCACTCACCCAATGCAGCGTGGCCTTCACCTTGCGCCCGTCTGGCGCGCTGCCGCCCTGGGTTTCCGGGTCATAGGTGCAGCGAAGCTCGGTCACGGTGCCGTCCGCATCCTTGATGACTTCATCGCAGCGGATGAAATAGGCCGAGCGCAGCCGAACTTCTCTGCCAGGCGCGAGGCGGTAGAACTTGGCCGGTGGTTCCTCCATGAAATCTTCTGCTTCCAGGTAAAGCTCGCGCGAGAAAGGCACTTTGCGCGTACCGGCGTCGGGGTCTTCGGGATTCACCGGGGTATCAAACCATTCAACCTGACCTTCTGGATAATTGGTGATGACCACCTTAATGGGGCGCAGCACAGCCATCACACGCGGCGCGATCCGGTTCAGATCCTGGCGGACACAGTATTCGAGCATCTGAATATCTGCGATGCCGCCGGAGCGCGATACCCCCACCATATCGGCAAAATCGCGGATGGATTTTGCTGTGTAGCCGCGCCGCCGCATTCCCGATATCGTCGGCATACGCGGGTCATCCCACCCGCGCATCAGACCGTCCTGAACAAGGCTCAGGAGTTTGCGTTTGCTGGTGACCATATAGGTGACGTTAACGCGCGCAAACTCGATCTGCTGCGGGTGATAGATGTTCAACTGGTCAATGAACCAGTCGTACAGCGGACGGTGATCCTCAAATTCGAGCGTGCAAATCGAGTGGGTAATCCCTTCGATGCTGTCGCTTTGGCCATGCGCCCAGTCATACATAGGGTAGATGCACCATGCATCCCCGGTGCGCGGATGGTGCGCGTGCAGAATGCGATACATTACCGGGTCGCGCATATTGACGTTGCCTGACGCCATATCGATCTTCGCGCGCAGCACCATCTCACCATTCTGGAATTCACCCGCGCGCATCCGCCGGAACAAATCCAGGTTCTCGTCAACAGGACGGTCGCGGTGGGGACTGTTGCGGCCTGGTTCGGTCAGCGTGCCGCGATACTCGCGGATCTCATCCGCAGACAGTTGATCGACGTAAGCCTTGCCATCCTGGATAAGCTTTTCCGCCCACTGGTAGAGCTGCTCAAAGTAGTCTGAGGCGTAGAACAGATTAGCCCATTCAAAGCCCAGCCAGTGTACATCGCGGATGATGGCATCAATGTATTCCTGGTTCTCTTTGGTGGGATTGGTGTCGTCGAAGCGCAGGTTGGTTTGGCCGCCATAGTCCTGCGCGATGCCGAAATTGAGGCAGATCGACGCTGCGTGGCCGATGTGCAGATATCCGTTAGGCTCCGGTGGAAAGCGGGTGAAGACCTTTCCGCCAAAGCGTCCGGTGCGGTTGTGCTCGTCGATCATATCGTGGATGAAATAGCGTTTACTCTCGCCAGCCGCATCTGTGCTGGTGGGGTTGGTTTCGTCAGTTACCATCGTGGCGTCTATCCCGTATCTGAACTGGCAGGTGCCGTAGTATAGGGCACTATTGTACCATGTAGTGGGGTGACTCTGCACGACAAACTGCGGCCTTCGCCTGCACACTATCCCGCCACGACTGGCAGCCGCATCACGATCTGTGTGCCTGTGCCAGGGCCAGCGCTTTCTGCACGGATCGTCCCATGGTGCGCTTCCACGATCGCGCGGGTGATTGCCAGCCCCAGCCCCGCGCCACCGCTGGCGCGCTCTCGGCTCGCATCTGCACGGTAAAAGCGCTCGAAGATGTGCGGCAGATGTTCCTGGGCAATGCCGTTCCCTGTATCGGCGATTCGGATTTCGAGGTGATCACCGTGAGCGGGCTTCACCTCCACCCACACGCGCCCACCCTCCGGCGTATGGCGCAGCGCGTTGGAAAGCAGGTTATGGACAACCTGCTGAAAGCGTGCGGGGTCGGCATCCAGCGGCGGCAGATGCGGCGCGACCTGCAGCGCCATAGCGACAGCCTTTGCCTCTGCCAGCGGCTGGAACGTCTCCAGGATCTCACCGAGTGTGGCTGCGGCATCCACAGGCTGCCTGTCCAGCGGCAGTCTGTGCGCCTCTGCCTGTGAAAGCTCATGCAGGTCATTGACCAGGCGGCTTAGCAGGCGTGTCTGGTCATAGAGGCGCGCGATCTGGCTGTTGTCTGCCGTATATACGCCTTCGAGGATGGCGTAAAGGTTGCCCTGAAGGACGCTTAGCGGTGTGCGCAGTTCATGGGCGATATCGCCCACAAGCTGCTGGCGCTGTTTCTCGCCTGCCTGCTGTGCATCAATCATCGTGTTGAATTCCTGAGCCAGCACGCGGACTTCGTCAGTCCCGATGACCTCAGCCCGGCGCTGGCGATCACCCGCACGAAGCGCGGTTGCCGTTTGGGCAAGCTGGCTTAGCGGTGCCGTCAGCCAGCGGCTGGCGATAACGCCAACCGAAATCGCCAGCGCGCCGCCCACCGTGGTCACGATGATGATGTTGCGGATGACCCAATCCACCGCATAGCTCTGGAAGGTTGCCCGCAGAATCGCCTCGCCGTTGATCTGAATACGCAGGTAACCTTGCGTCGTGCCGTCCACGATGATGGGCAGCACGTTGTGGGCCTCGGTATTGCGCAGCATGGAGCCCATTAACGCGGGGTCGCGATCATAAAGGATGGTACCGTCGGCATCCGCCAATGTGACACCCAGGGCGTCAAAATCATTCAGCCCAACCAACCGAATCACTTCTTCGATAATGCGTTCTATGCCGCGCCAACTCCCGCGCAAGCGGTAGTAGCTTTGCAGGCGGTCAATGGGGCCATTGGGGGATTCGAAGCTGGCCACGACCATCGACTGCACCAGCGAGTCGCGGTTGAACGTTTGCAGCAGCACCAGGATCGTCAACAGCCCTGCGAACAGGATCATGCTGAATGCCAGGCTCAAACGCACCCAAAGCCGGTTCATGGGGCATCCGCCAGCCGGTAGCCCACACCATAGACGGTTTGGAGGGCTTCGCTGCTGCTGGCATCGACAGCGAGCTTCTTGCGCAGGTTGCGGATGTGGCTGTCCAGCACGCGGTCTGCCGACTCGTAATCGTAGCCGAACACTTTTTCAACCAGTTCAGCCCGCGTGAAAACGCGGTTGGGGCTGCTCACAAAAATATTCAGCAGTCTGAATTCGGTGGGTGTCAGTGCTACTGAAATACCAGACACCGAAACCATGCGGGTCACCGGATTCAGTCGGATCTGTCCACTGGTCAGGAACTGATCTGCCACTTCAGTCTCCTGATTCGTGCGGCGCAGCACGGTTCGCACTCGTGCCACGACCTCGCGCGGGTTAAACGGCTTGATGACATAATCGTCTGCGCCCATCTCCAGGCCAACGATACGGTCAACATCTTCCACACGGGCCGTCAGCATGATGATGCCTGTGCGCCTCAGCGAAGCAGAGCTGCGAATAATACGGGTCACTTCCCAGCCGTCCCGCTCCGGCAGCATCAGATCCAGAACGACCAGCGCGGGCCGTTCGCGCCGGATGAGATGCAGCGCACTTTCACCATCATTCGCCGTGAAGACCGTGTATCCGCCTGCCTCAAGAAACGAGCGCAGAAGCTGGACTACTTCCCTGTCGTCATCCACAACCAGAATCGATTCCATACCATGATCTCCGTTGTGCAGGCTGCTGGCATCTGGTGTTCGCACCCCCCAAACATCCTGCGTGCCCCAAAGGCACCGGGCGTATGCTGCCCGGTGCTCATACCAGTCATCCTGGCATACTATCAGTTTAGCGTAAATGTGCGTGAAGACTGCGGCAGATCCGCCAGTGTGCCCTCAACCACAAGGAGCGCGCTTTCGATCACCCAGCCGTCCTGATCCTCATAAGTGACTGCAATCCACGATTGTTCGGGCGTTTCGTCGTTGCGGGCGAAAGCGGTGAACTCGGCATCTGCCGGAATGACCAGCAGCACTGTACTTTCGCTGTTGGGTTGTGTGCGCAGGTTCAGGCTGCTGCTGCCGTTGCGCACAACCGCTTCCCCTTCCTCGGCTGTGGCGGATTCTGTGCTGGTGTCCTCGTCTTCGCCCTCGTCTTCGTCCTCGCCTTCGTTGTCGTCACTGGCTGGCTGGCTGCTATCGTTCAGGTCATAACGCGCGGCCTCTGCGTACCCGCTGCTGTCGAATTCCATCACCACACCTGTGCGGATCAACTCGCCCTGATCGTTACGCGGGATGTAGCTGCCCTGAACGCCTTCAAAGCTCACCGCATCGCTCAGCCAGTCCAGCAGTTCGCCGCGTTCGCTGCCCACCGCTTCTACTGCCGCCGCGACCAGGTTGACGGCATCATAAGCGATGGCGCTTTCGGTCATCGGGGCATCGCCGTAATCGTCCTGATACTGGTCGATGAACTCCTCCACGATATCGTCGTTCTCGTCTGTATCCATCCATGTCGTGACCACATACAGGTTGATTCCGGACGGCACTTCAGGCGTGAACTGTGCGTCTGGCAGGCTGTAGATCACGTCTCCGCGCCAGTTTTCCTCGGCCAGCGCCGCCAGGAGCGCCTGCAAGGATTCTGTGGAATTCCACACAATGACCGCGTCCGGGTCTTCGTCGGCAATCTGCGCCGCGAAATCGGCCATATCGCTGTCCTGTGGATCGTGTTCCAGCGTCAGCACCAGTTCGGCATCCTGGCCATCCAGTGCGGCGCGCACCCCATTTTCTGCGGCATAACCATAGTCTGCCAGCGCCAGGATCATCGCAACAGAAGACGCTTCAAGCTCGTCCAGCGCAAACTGTGCGGCGATCTCACCAAGGGTGGCATCGTTGGCGCGCAGCCCGAAGATCAGCGGCGAATTCCCCCACAGCGTGCCGTCTGCGCCGCTGGACATCACCAGCAGCGGCGCGCTGTTTTCTGGCGGCGTGGTGGGAACAATCCCATTGCGCTGAAACCCGATGACGATATCTGCGCCGCTTGCCCTCAGACCTTCAACGGCCACAGCGGCAGCGCTGGCGCTGGATGCTTCTTCGGTGATGACACGGATGCGGTACGCGGTGCCGTTTTCGGCTTCAATGCCACCTTCACTGTTGATGAGGCGCGCGGCAAGCTCAACCCCTTGCTGAACCGCCGTCACAGACGCGCCGCCTGTCGTTTCAGGGGTAGTGATGACCCCGATCGTCAATGTATCGATATCCTGCGCGCTGACTGTTCCAGCGAAGAGCAGCGTAAGCATCAGTGCAGACACAAGCAATTTCATGCAGATTCTCCTGTTATTCATAGCGTAGTGCCTCAATCGGTTGCAGGGACGCCGCCCGCGTTGCGGGGTAAACGCCAAAGAAGAGGCCGACGAGAATTGAAAACCCAAGACCAAGCGCGATAGAGTCAAGATTGACAGACGCCGTGAATACCCCGCTGGCGTTCACCAGAAGCGCCGCGCCGATACCGGCCAGCACCCCAAACACGCCGCCCATAAACGCCAGAACCACGGTCTCGATCATGAACTGGATCAGAATTTGCAGCCGCCGCGCCCCCACCGCCTTACGCAGGCCGATTTCGCGGGTGCGCTCGGTCACCGAAACCAGTGAGATGTTCATGATGCCGATGCCGCCAACCAGCAGCGATACTGCCGCAATCGCAGTCAGCATGACGGTGAGCGTGTTGGTGATTTCATTGGCGATTTCCAGAAGCTGCCGCTGATCCGTCACGCGAAAGTCCAGGTCGTCATCCGGCCTCAGGCGGTGACGATCCCGCAGCAGCATCTCCACATCTGCCTTGACTTCATCAATCCGGTTCGCATCTCCCACCGTGAGGCTGATCGCCGTCACACGCACATCCCCCGTGAGCGAGCGTTCGTCGAAAAGGCTGCGGGCAGCGGTCGAAAACGGAACGTACACATTCATGTTCGGATCGTTGCCACCAAACCCGGCGTCGCGCTGCGCCATCACGCCGATAACGTCGAAACGGTAATTGTTGATACGGATGCTGCGCCCTACCGGGTTGATGCCGCCGAACAAGTCCTCCGCTGCCGAAAACCCGAGCACGGCCACACGTGCCGCCCCTGCTTCTTCCTGATCATCGAAGAACCGTCCGCTGTCCATAGAGAGCTGATTAGCCTCCAGATAAAGCGGGTAGACGGCGGTGGTGCGCGAACCGAGTACTTCGCCCTCAAACACCGTTTGCGAAGCCAGGCTGTACTGGGGCGACACGTATTCTAATCCGTCGATCTGGTCCTCGATAGCCCAGGCGTCATCGACGGTCAGGGTTTCTGCGGCGGCGGTGGGGGCCACCGAGACGGTATTGGTCCCGGCGGCGGAGATACGATCCGTAATCATATCCTGCGCGCCCTGCCCTATTGACAGCAGCGCGACCACCGCCATAACCCCGATGATGATGCCGAGCATCGTCAGGAATGAGCGAAACTTATTGGCCAGCAGTGCGTCGAACGCGATGCTCATATTCTGCCCGATGTTAACAGGCGCGATGGGCAGCGCGGCGGTCCGTGGTTTGCCCGCAGCCTGTGGCCGCTGCGGCAATCCTATGCCCTGGATAATGAGCAGCAGCGCGCCACCCAGGCTGCCCCAGAATCCCGTCCCCAGAAGCACCCCACTGAACGCACCAGCGTTGCGGGTGATGGCGAACGCCAGCACGTGGTAGACCAGTGCGACCAGGCCACCGATGAGCATGACGAGGCGGGTGTTCGGTTTCCAGGCGGGGCGCATGATCCCGGCCAGCAGCGCCGCCAGGGCGACGACAGACCCGACCAGCAGCGGCAGCGGTGTGGGGCGGGCGGGCAGGTTGAAAGCGATGCCAAGCACGATCAACGCTCCGGCCAGCGCCACAATCTCAGTCCAGGCGAAGCGGCGCGCGGTTTGCAATTCGGTCATCGTACCCCCTCCAGACTGGCTGGTTCGGCCTGATCCTGTTCGATTAGCCCATCGCGGATGCGGATGTTGCGCCCGCACTGCTGGGCCACTTCAGGCGCATGCGTGACGATCACCAGGGTAATCCCCTGCTCCCGGTTCAACTGATGGAACAGCGCCATGATTTCCTCACCGGTGCGGCTGTCCAGGTTGCCTGTAGGTTCGTCCGCCAGCACCAGGGAGGGCGTGTTGACGAGCGCCCGTGCGATGGCGACGCGCTGCTGCTGGCCACCCGACAATTCGTTGGGGCGGTGTTTCATGCGATCGCCCAACCCGACCAGCTCCAGGACGTGTGCGGCGCGTTCGTTACGTTCGCGCGCACCCACCCCAGCATAGGTCAGGGGCAGCGCCACGTTGGCCAGCACGCTGCTGCGTGCCAGCAGGTTAAACTTCTGGAAGACGAAACCAAGCCGCTGGTTGCGAATCAGCGCCAGCTCGTCATCCAGCATCTCAGAGACTTCCTGGCCATCCAACAGGTAGCTGCCGCTGGTGGGAAGGTCGAGTGCGCCGATAATGGCCATCAGTGTGCTCTTGCCCGACCCGGACGGTCCGGTAATGGCAACCATTTCGCCCGTATGGATGCAGACCGACACACCCCGCAGTGCGTGAACC
>CAZQIJ010000204.1:0-8032 GCA_964592955.1 uncultured Anaerolineaceae bacterium | reverse complement strand
GAGTACAAAACCGGGATGTTCGATCATGGATGTAACTCCTGCAAGGTGATAGATTGTGGGAACATTTTAGTGCAAATGCCCACTGAGAACAGACTCAATTCCTTGTTCGTGTGGGGGCGATGATGCGCCCCTGCATAGCGGCAGGTACCGGAACCTGCATGCGGTCGAGGATGGTGGGCGCGATGTCCATGAGCTGGTGTCCCTCCACACGGCCCGCGCCGCGCTGCTGCGGTTCGTAAAGGATGAAAAGCCCGTGCGTGTCGTGATTGGCATCATCCGGCCCGGTATCATTCTCAAGGGTGAAGTGCCTGCCATGCCCCAGGCTGCCCACCGACCGCCAGTGCAGGCCGCCGAAATACACCAGCAAATCCGGCGCAATCCCGTTCACCGTCTGGTAGATCTCCTCTGGCCTGAAGGCTGTTGTTGCCAGGGCTTCACCGTTGGGTCCTGGCAGCGCGCAAACAGCCGCTGCCAGCGCATCGCGTTCGCGTTCATAGTCTTCAGGTGCCACAATACCCTGAGGTTCACGGCCTGCCACATTGAGCGATAAGCGTCCATAGTAGCCACCGCTGCCCCAGGCGCGTGTTTGCGACCAATCGACGTTCTCTTCATCGAATGGGGTAAGCTGCCCCTCTGCCGGGGGGGTCTTCAGTTTTAGCCAACCGTTCTGTACCAGCCATTCGTTGAGGCAGATTCCACCATCCATACGTTTCACACCATGATCACTTACAATCAGGACGGTCACGTCATCACCGGCTAACGCCAACAGAGAGCCGATCATGGCATCGACCCGCCGGTAATAGTCGCGGATGGCGTTCCGGAACGGATTCCCTGGGTCGTAGAGACGGTGTGCAGGATCATGATAGCGCCAGAAACCGTGATGGATACGGTCTACCCCCATGTTGACATGCATGAAGAAATCCCAGGGCTTGCGTGTGATGACATGTTTGAGCAGCGTGAACTGCTTTTCTGTCATGTCGATGATGCGCTGGAGCAGCGCCGCTTTATCATCGGTGCGAAAGTCTGAAACATCAAACGGGTAATCTGGCACCAGGTTCAGCACCTCCTGCTTGAAGATCGCCGGATAGGTGAATGCACTCTCAGTTCCAGGGACGGGAAATCCGCTTACAAGATGGCCATTGAGGGGGCGCGGCGGGTAGGTTTGTGGAACGCCGATCACAACGGAGGTCTTTCCCGCGTCGCTCAGGATATCCCACACCCGCTGCACTTTGACATCGCTGGCGCTGGCAACGGTCATCTTGTCATAACTGGTATCTGCACGGTTGCGAAAGCCATAAATGCCCAGCACACCGGGGTCGCGGCTGCTCATCATGCTGGCCCAGGCGGGGACGGTGATGCACGGAATTGAGGACTCCAGGGTCCCCCAGGTGCCAGCATCCCGCAGGCGCTGCATCACCGGCAGTTCAAACTCGTCAAAAACCAGGTGGGGGCTGGCGCAATCCAGCCCCAGCACCAGCACACGCGTGGGGATGTTGCGTTTCGGCGTGCCGCGCCGAAGTAAGCGCAGCACCATTATGCCTGCCGCAATCCTTCAATGAGGACATGGCTCACTTCCGGGCGGGTGAATTCAACAGGCAGCATTTCACCGGCACGCAGCTTTTCGCGCACCTGGGTGCCGCTCAGCGTCAGCCAGCTCTCTTTACCGTGCGGGCAGGTTTTCGCCGTTACGATCTGGTTGCAGTCCCGGCAATAGAAAGAGTGCTCAAACATCAGCGGTTGAATGCCGATTTCAGCGGGGGAGAATTCGTCAAAGATCAACTGCGCGTCGTAGGTACCATAATAGCTGCCCACCCCGGCATGATCGCGCCCAACAATGAAATGCGAGCAGCCATAGTTCTTGCGACAGATGGCATGCCAGATGGCCTCACGCGGTCCCGCGTAGCGCATGGCTGCCGGGAAGCTGTTCAGCAGCACACGCCCTTTGGGGAAGTAGTGTTCGAGTTCCACTTTGTAGCTTTGCACCCGCACGGCTGCCGGGACATCGTCCGATTTCGTTGCGCCGACCAGCGGGTGCAGCATGAGGCCATCGGCCATTTCCAGCGCGACTTTCAGCAGGTACTCGTGCGCGCGATGAATCGGATTACGCGTCTGGAATGCCACAATGCGCCGCCACCCGCGCTCGGCAAAAAGGGCACGGGTCTCTGCCGGGGTCAGGTAGATATCCGGGAAATCGGGCGTGGGGTTCACCACCATCACCACATCGCCAGCGAGGTACACATCCCCATTGGCATACACACGTGCCACACCGGGATGATTGGCATCGGTGGTGCGATACACATGCTGAGCTTCCGCTTCCTTGTCGTAGGTAAATTTCTCGCTCAGCTCCAGCAGCCCGACGATCTGCCCAGCCTCGTTGGTCAGGGCGACATCGCTGCCAATGGTCAGGCGATCAGCGGTCTCGCGGTCAACCGGCAGGGTCACCGGGATAGACCAGGGAAGCCCGTTGCTGAGGCGCACATCGTTCACAACCGCCTGATAATCTTTGCTGCCCATAAAGCCGGTCAGTGGGCTGATAACGCCAATGGCGATGAGTTCAAGGTCAGAAAGCGAAACTTCAGAAAGGGTGACGCGCGGCGCGGATTGTGCGCGCTCCAGATAACGGGTTTCGCCAGGGAAGAGCCGGTTAATCAGCACGCCGCCATGAGGAGCGATCAGATGTGTGCCGCTGGCCGAAGCAGTCATGGGTTCACGTCCTAACGTTAATGATCGAGCAAACAAGTTGGCGATTGTACCACACTTCACACAGCGCTTTAAGCGTCTTCGCGCAGCAGCCTGAAGGCAATACGCCGCCCATACATGCGCGAAAGGTTGACCCACAGCGGTACAATCATTTCGGTGTAGCTCGCGTTGACCAGGCCGCCTGCGTCTAATGCATCCATGCCGCATTCCTCGGCCAGATGCATTACGCGCGCTTTGGCGTCAGCATCATCGCCGCAGATGAACGCGGTGAGGCGTTCTCCACCAATCACCGGGGCATCCATCGTTTCTGCACCCATCGTGTTGAACGCCTTAATCACGCGCGCACCGCTGGCCAGCGCCGCGATATCGGCGGCGGCAGAAGCCCCATCGCCAGGTTGAGACGCAAAGCGGTTCGTCGCATCGATGACGATTTTTCCTGCCAGATTGCCCAGTATCGGGATAACCTCACGAACTGCCGGCCAGGGGACGGTAATAACCACCATGTCTCCCTGCTGTGCCGCTTCGTAGGGTGTGAGTGCATGCCCGCCCCCGATTTCGACCAGCAGCGTACTGATTTTGGCTGGGTCCCGCACACCGAACAGGACGTCGTGCCCGTTTCTGTTGAAGGCCCGCGCCAGGCTGCTGCCAACACGACCTGCACCAATAATCGCGATCTTCATGAATTCTCTCCTTTGTAAGGTCTCTGCAATGTCCCAGTTTCGCGACAAGATGAATGTGAGCGGCGCATGACGTAGGGCGCATCGCGATGTGGCTGATCTGGCGGGCGGTTCCCGAACCGCCCCTACGAAAGCCATGCATTCTCATCCTGTTGAAGTCCTGGTTCGAGCGATACGCGTCGGGTGACCGTAGATTACGCTCACGCCATCGAGTACACTTATTCTATCGTACAGGTCAAGTCGGTACTTATGCGCAAAATAATCCTTGTTGTGTCTTTCTGGTTGCTTGTTACGCCGCCATTGCTGGAACTGGCCATGCGCGCTGCTGTGCCTATCCTGCCGCCAGCGCTTCAGCTTGCTGCCGAACGGCTGTATAAGGGTGAGTCGCTGGATATTAATCGTCTTTCGCTGATGACGATGGACATTGATCACAATTTTATGATGCGGCCCGGTGTTGTGGATGCATTCTATGGCCCGCATCGTACCGTCGTCTTTCGTGTTTCGACCGTGCAAATTCTGGACAGCCGCATGGGGTTTCGCACGTATCCGGTTCATCAAGGAGATGCGATAGACGCCGCCGTCGTGGGGGACTCGTTCAGCTTCTGCTTCACGGAGTTTGAGGATTGTTGGGTTACACGGTTTGAGGCCGCCACAGGCACCCGCACCATGAACCTGGCGCAGGGATCCACAGGCAGCATGAGCCATTGGCGCTTTATCGATACCTTTGGTCGGGCCTTCAGGCCGCCGCTGGTCATCTGGCAGTGGTTCGGCAACGACTTCAACGAGGACTACCAACTGGCGGTCACACGCGGCGAAATGCAGCCTATCGAATTTGGTGATCCAATCCCACACGATGCCAGCAGCGAAAACCAGGTACTGCACTGGCTGCGCACGAATTCGGTCGCCTGGGTGATCCTGGAAACAGCACTGGTGGGCGAAGATGCCTACATCAGCGACTTTGAGCGCTATCACTTTACCCGTCCGTATGAGGTCACCTATAACGGCAGCACACTGCGTTTTGGGCAGCGGTATGAACAGATTGCGCTGAATGTGAATGATCCGCGCGTCGCGGCGGGCATCCCGATGACGCGTGAAGCGCTTCAGAACGCCAAGGCAGCCGTCGAATCCTGGGGCGGCACGTTCGTGGTCTTCCTGGTGCCTGTGCGCGAAGAAGTCTACAGCGACCTGACGGCTCCGCTCCTGGGCGACGACAAAATGGCAATATACGCCAGCGCGCGTACCACCATGCTCGATCTCTGTGCGGAACTTGACCTGCGCTGCTATGATCTGCTGCCGGACCTGCAAGCCTATGAGCGGCGCGGCGAACATCTCTACTACACTGAAGATATGCATCTCAACCCGCAAGGTAACGCCGTCGTGGCAGAACTGGTTCAATCCTGGTTGGATGATCTCGGCCTGTTGAAAGGGACACTGACCGATGAAGTTCCAGTATCACCCTGAAGTGCTGGCACGTTTTCCGCAGACCGTTGGCGGGGTTATACTGGCCAGCGGCTTACATAACCAGGTGACGCCAGAGACCCTGCGTGCCGATTATCTGTTTGAACAGCAGGAAACGCTGCGGCGCATTGGCAGTACACCGCTTAGCGACATACCCAGCCTTGCAGCGTGGCGGTCGGTGTTTCGCGCCTTCGGCACGGATCCCACAAAGTATCGCAGCGCGCCTGAAGCGCTGCTTCGGCGGTTGACGAAAAAGGGCGACATCCCGTTCCTCAACCTGCTGGTCGATATCGGCAACATGGTGAGCATTCGCTATGCGCTGCCAGTGGCTGTGCTGGATGTGCGTTCGGTGCATGAAACCATCACGGTCCGCTTTTCTGACGGCACAGAAGGCTATACCGAGCTGGGGGCCGAAGCTGCCGAACACCCTGAGCCTGGCGAAGTGGTCTTTGCAGACACAGTGAAACGCGTGTTTGCGCGGCGCTGGTGCTGGCGACAGAGTGCGGAAAGCACCGTGCTGCTGGATACAACCAGCGTAATTGTGACGGTGGAAGCACAGCACGCAGATGGGCGCAAGGATGTGGCCAATGCGCTGGCCGACCTGTTGGCCCTCTACATCGATTATGCGGGCGGTCTCTATGCGCACGCCATTCTGGACGGCGATACGCCCGAAATCACCGATTGAACACATCTGTTATAGGTATTAGCCTGATGGTGGGATTTTGAACCATGACCAATAAAACGCTGTTTGAACTTCTTGAAGCGCTGCCAGATGCCGATATCCTGCGCGCCACAGGCGATGCACTCATTATGGGTCCGGTCTCAGAGTCAGCAGACGACGTGCAGCCGGGCGGACTCTTTGTGGCGCGGCGGGGGCGCGCACGCGATGGCCACGACTTCATCCCGAAAGCCATCACGCGCGGCGCAGCGGCGGTTGTGGGGGACCAGGCACTGAAGGACATCGGTGTCCCGTATGTGCAGGTACGTGATCCGCAATTTGCGCTGGGTTGGCTGGCGGCAGCCTACCACGACTTTCCGTCGCGCAGCCTGGTGCTGGTGGGTGTTACCGGTACCGATGGCAAAACGACCACCAGCACACTCATCCACAGCATTCTGCGCTTCGCCACGCAGGGCCATGCAGGCTACATCAGCACCATCGCGGCAGATCTGGGCAGCGCTACGGCGGATACAGGACTGCACGTTACCACCCCCAGCGCGCCGGATGTGCAGCGTTATCTTGCCCAGATGGTGGATGGCGGCCTAACGCACTGTGTCCTTGAAATGACCAGTCATGGCCTCGCCCAGGGGCGGTTAAACGGGGTTGATGTCGATGCCGCCGTCCTGACCAACATTACCCACGAGCATCTGGATTATCACGGCAGCTTTGAAAAATACCGCGCTGCGAAGGGGATTCTGTTCGGGAAACTGGCGCAGAGCTACCGCAAACCTGGGGTGCAGGTGCCGTCCAGGGTGGAGGCAAACGCGCCCGAAGCAACGATCCCGAAAGTGGCGGTGGTGAACGCGGACGATCCCAGTGCCGCCTTCTTCGCCGGATTTCCCGCAGATCGCGTCGTCCTTTACGGCATCGCGCAGACCGCAGATTTCCGCGCGGAGGACATCCGGTTTGAGGCTGGCCGCACGTCATTCATGGTAAACGGCGACCTCTATTCGACGCCACTGGACGGCGCATTCAACGTCTACAATGCATTGGCCGCAGTTGCCCTCACGCGCACGCTCGGTGTCAATACGGCGGTAACGCAGACCGGACTAAGCGCGGTGAAAGCGGTGTCGGGCCGCATGGAACGGATTGACGAAGGCCAGGACTTCACAGCCATCGTGGACTTTGCCCACACCCCCAATGCCTTAAAAATGGCACTGCAGGCCGCGCGTACCATACTCCCGGAAGGCAACCGCCTGATTGCCGTGTTTGGCAGCGCCGGCCTGCGCGACATCGAAAAGCGGCGCATGATGGCGGAGGTGGCCGCCCAGTTTGCGGATTTCACGGTGCTGACCGCCGAGGATCCGCGCACAGAATCGCTGGACGCGATTCTGGAGATGATGGCGCAGGGTGCAGTTAGCCGAGGTGCGGTCGAAAACGAGACGTTCATCCGCGTGGCAGATCGCGGTGAGGCCATCTACAGGGCGTGCCAGATGGCGCGGGCTGGCGATATCGTGATGGTGTGTGGGAAAGGACATGAACAGAGTATGTGCTTCGGCACCATCGAATATCCCTGGGATGACCGTGAGGCGACCCGCGCGGCACTGCGCGGGCAGCCGCTGACTACGCTGCCGACGGCGTCTTCATAACACTGTGATACGCGCTATGAGCAAGGCGCTGCGTTTGGAACGTTGGATGATCGCGCGGTGTCTTCTCTGCACAGCAACCACTAACAGGAGATACATGATGCCAATCGATCTTGGAATTGTCATTCTCAATTACAACACACGTGACCTGCTCAGGCGTGCTATCGAGACGGTGCTTGCCAGCGAGGGAAAGTTTACGTTTCGGCTTATTGTTGTAGATAACGCGTCGTCTGATAACAGCGCAGAGATGGTGCGCGAAACCTTTCCCACAGTTGAAGTTATCGACAGCGGCACCAACGGCGGCTTCTCGTATGGGAATAACATCGGGCTGCGCGCCCTTGGCTATCATGGCGCGGGTGTGGTGGATGCCCACGCGCCGCGCTATGCCCTGCTGTTGAATCCTGATACAGAAGTTCCACCGGGGACGCTGTATCATATGGTGCAGTATATGGATGCCAATCCGCAGGTGGGGGTGGCAGGCCCCAAGCTTATTCTCAGCGATGGCACGCTCGATCCAGCCTGTAGGCGCAGCTTCCCCACACCCGAAGTCGCTTTCTATCACTACTCTGGTCTGGCGAAACTGTTCCCCAAAAGCCCGCGATTTGCGCGCTATAACATGACATTCGTTGACGAAAACCAGGAAATTGAAGTAGACTCCGTCGTCGGTGCGTATATGCAGGTGCGCAAAGAAGCCATTGAGGCGGTTGGCCTGCTCGATGAAGCATTCTTTATGTACGGAGAGGACTTGGATTGGGCGTATCGCGTAAAAAACGCCGGATGGTTGGTGATGTACCACCCTCAGGTCAGCATAAAGCACGTCAAGCGCGCGTCAAGCCGTCGCAGTCCAAAGGCACAGTTCGAGTTCTACCGCGCCATGCTGATCTTTTACCGCA
>CAZQIJ010000203.1:0-8072 GCA_964592955.1 uncultured Anaerolineaceae bacterium | reverse complement strand
GGCCAGACAAGCACTTGCCAGGGGACTTATGGAAAACGCCAATCAGATACAACCCATGTAGGGACGCGGCCTGCTGCGCCCGCTGCTTCTGACTTTGCAAAAGCCCTGGGCGTACCAACCGCAAGGTTGGCAGTTGCGCAAATTTGTGCTAAAGTCCGGGAATTGTTTCCCGCGATCAGGAAGACTTCGGTTGGTCCAACTCCCGCTTTTTCAGGAAACCCATGATCCGGATTATAAGAAAATCACGTATGGCACGGCCTATGGCATGGGTGCGGAACGTCTTGGCGAGAGCATCGGCGTAACGCGCGACGAGGCGCAGCGCCTGATCCAGGCCAAGGATCGCGCGTTTGCAAACGTCACACGCATGCGAACCGCTGCCCAGCGTCAGGTCCGCGCGGCGAACCTGCTGCGCTTGTGGACGGGTCGGCCAGTTGCCGTGCCAACGGCCTTTGTCGCCTGGAATTACCTCTGCCAGGGCGGTGTCAGCGAGGTTGTGAAAAGGGCGATTGTGCGCGTCTCCGAAACATACCTTGCGCGCGGCATGCGTTCGCGCGTGGCCCTGGATATGCACGACGCGCTGATTCTGGAAGTCGCACACGACGAATGGGATGAAGCCCTGAACGTCGCTTCTGACATCATGATGCACATCACGCCACAGTCCATGAGCGAGCGCACCACGCCCCCGGTCCACTGGACGGCAAAGCCTGACCTGAACGAGAATCGCCATAAGTGGGGTGCAGAACAGTGGCACCCCGGATAAACCCACGCGTCTTGTTCAGGAAGCCAGCAGCGCGCCAATCATCGCCACCAGCCCACCGATGAGGCGCGGGTCGCCCGTGCCCATCCAGGGATCGACAGGAACCGCGATGGTTTTTTCTATGGCCTCGGTCTTAAACGTGTGCATGCCGGGGAAACTCGGCGCTGTGGCGGCCTCGATCATGTCGCGGCGGCTGCGGTAGCGCACCAGCCCCACCATCGTCCACTCAGAGGCATCATCCAGGCCCCACGTCTCAATGGCCTGCGCGGCAACCTTACCGCCCATCACCGGATGGCTGGCACGGGGCAGCAGCGTGCGCAGAAACGGCGCGCTGTATTTATCGAGTGTTTCGCTGGCAGGGGCGCTTCCCGCTTCAGTGTCCCGCAGCCTGATCAGGTTGACCATCACGAACTCTCTGCCCGTATCCGCCTGAAGAAACGCCTGCAGCCGTTGAATCGTCGCGTCGTTGGCTCCCATCACGCGCATTCGCTGCACGTAATTCTCGACTTCCTCGGCCGTAAGTGGACGGCGCTTGCCCGTGTACCATGCCCAGAACGCCGCATAAACTGCGCCCAGTGCCGCAAACACGATCAGTCTTCGCATAATCAGATGCTCACTTTCATGTCCTGTTAACCGAAAAGATGCGCCAGCATCAGGGTTCAGCGTTGATCATGCGGGCTGCTGGCTGCGCTTGCGCAGTGCCACGCTGCACAAGCCGCATGATACCCATGCCCACCAGCAGCGCACACACGTAAACAGGTGCGGTTGCAACCGGTGCCAGTACCAGCATCATTACCAGCACAATTGCGGGATTGTTCAGCGTGATGGCTGCGACGGCAGTCATCGCAGCGACCATCGGCACCAGCGTCGGCACACTGGGGTTCAGAATGCTCAGCACCAGTCCCAACATGGCCGCCCCGGTCATCAGGGGTAGAAAGGTTCCTCCTTTCCAGCCTGTATTCAGCAGCAGCCCAACGCTGAAAATCTTCAGCAGGCCGGAAACCAGCACCGTGATGCCCGCCATTTCCTGACCATGCAACTGCAGCGCATGCAGGCTGTGCTGGCCAGAAAAAAGCGTAAGCGGGAAAACGGCGGCAGCAGCCGCAAAGATGACCCCACCCAACACGGCACGGCGGACTGGTGTCGCGCGCAAGGGCGTTATCCAGCGCTGCATGGCCCCGAAACTGGCCAGAAACAGATATCCTGCCGCTGTTCCGATCAGGCTGCCGGTTATGGCCCAGGGCAAATGTTCCCATGCAAACTGGTAGAGATCTGCGATGAAGATGCCACCGCTGCCCAGCACACCGCCCCCCACTGCCACCTGCGCAAACGTGAATGTGCCTGAGATAAGGCTTGCCGCCAGCAGAACCCGCCGTGTGGTCTTGGTCCACAGTGCATCGTCTGCCTTAATGCTGATCTGGCGCAGCCGGTCTGCTGCCAGCGATGACAGGCCACCACCTAACCCAAACAGCGGGGCTTCTGGCCCCAGGCTGGCACCTGCGACCAGCGATACCAACGAGGTCAGCAGTCCTTGTGGAATATGCGCGGTGTCGAAGCGCCCATGTTCGCGGAACGCCTGGATTTCGGTCTTCATGTCTTTGGGATGGTCCCCCAGGTAGCGCTGGCACATCCCCACCAGGATGCTGCCTCCCACCACCACCGGGATGACGTACCATCCACCGTAAGGGTCTATACCGGTGCTGGCGGGTAACGTCTCCCATAAGAATGTGATGCCAGCATACAACACCACCCAGAACAGAGCCGTCAGAGCGCCAATGACGCCCCCGAAGACCATCGCAAGCAGAACCAGACCGTAAAACCTCGGCTGGCGGTACCAGTGTGAAACATGCATAGCCTGCCGTCCTTTAATCATCAGTAATTTGTAGCGTTTGGAGACGATGCCGGGGTGAGGGCTGAACAGTCACCCGGTTGTCTCGCGGTTGTTATCCCCGCGCACCTTCTGCCCGCCGCCGCACTATGACGATGCAACTTTCTTCAGATGCTCCAGCGTGTTCGACCATCCGCGTACCCTGAACGCCAGAATGATCTGTATCGCACCTGCCGCCAGCGCGTAAAACGCCGCGATCAGAATCAGCACTTCGACAGCCGTGATCGGGCGCGCGATCAGAATCAGGCCAAAAAGCAGCGCAAACAGCCCGTTCAGCATCAACAACCACTCCCCCTCTATTTCCTGACGAAGCTGCCAGGCCGCCACAATTTCCACGATACCGCTCGCAATGGCATTGAACGCCACAATAAAGATCATCACCTGAATTGTCAGAATCGAGAACAGCAGTGGATTGCCGAGTACCAGTAAACTGGCCACAATACCGACGATGCCCAGCAGCAGCAGCAGCAACCACTGCCCTTCGCGTCGCATCACCGCAGCCACCACCGTCGAAATACCATTCACCAGCGTATAGACTGCGAACAGCAGCGCAAAACTCAGCGCGCCGGTTGCCAGCGTAAGCCCTGGGGCAAACAGCAGCAGCAGCCCGAACAACAGTGCCGCGCCTCCACGCAGCAGCAGCATCCACCATGCGCGATTAAGGATAGTTGCCATTGTGAGTCTCTCCTTGTTATTCATGGTCATCCATGTTCGATGAAAATCACCGCATTGTGATCAGGCACAGCATCACAACCGCTGCTGTATGGACCAGCGAGCGTTCAGGCGACCCTGCATGATTAATGATACAGAATGTATCATAAATGCTTCACCAAAGCTGTCAACCAGTGATTGCCGCTGGATGTTACTTTTGTTGCACCTGTAACAGATTGACCGTCTCCAACCACAAAGCGCGCAGCCCGATGGCGGTGGTTTGGCCTGGGATTGCCCGTCGCACAGCGCGTCATCCCATCCAACATCATGCCGCCACGACCCCGAAGCATGTACCCCATCCAGGCTGAATGCTGCCCAAGGTGCAGCGCACTGCCGGTTTGGTACCGACACTCAGAAAAATGAGTGTTCCCTATTTAGAGCATTCAATGCTATAATGTTGCGGCATCTCACTGTTGGGTCATTGTGCGCCGGTTTCACAATGGCTCTCAATCGCGTCTATTCCACGAAATACAGCCTAGACAGCGATACCAGATTTCGATAAAATCAAGAGCCTGTTTTGACGATTTACAGGGAAAACCACAATGAAGGTTTCGACATCAATTAAGCGTCGCTGCCCGAAGTGCCGCGTCATCAAGCGCGCAGGGCGAGTCATGATCATTTGTTCAAACCCTAAGCATAAAGCGCGTCAGGGTTAAGGAGCAACGCTATGGCACGTATCGAAGGCGTAGATCTTCCGCGTAACAAACGCGTTCAAATTGCTCTGACCTACATCTACGGGATCGGGCGCACCACCAGCAACCGTATCCTCGAAAATACCGGTATCAGCCCGGATAAGCGCGTTCAGGATCTGACCGAAGAAGAAGTGCAGCAGCTCCGTGAACAGGTCGGCACGCTGACCGTTGAAGGTGATCTGCGCCGCCAGACTCAACTGAATATCAAGCGCTTATCAGAAATTGGTTCGTATCGTGGGATGCGTCATCGCCGCAACCTGCCGGTACGGGGTCAGCGCACACGCACCAACGCCCGCACCCGCAGGGGTGTTAAGAAGACCGTTCCAGGGCGTGGCCGCCGTCGTGGTGCGACCAAGAAGTAACACCAACCTGCTGGCAGCCTCATCGTCTGCCATCGGTTGCGCAAATTCGATCTCATCCGCATATATGATGCTTACCTGGTGCGCCTCACAAGGGCGCGCCTTAACGTAATTGGAGGTTGCATGGCACGTGGGAAGCAAGCCGGTAGCAGCGGTCGCCGCACTACCAAGAAAGTCGTAAAGAATATCCCTTACGGGCAGGCGCACATCTACGCGACTTTCAACAACACCATCGTTTCGATGACCGATCAGTCCGGCAATGTGATCGCATGGTCCAGCGCAGGGACGACTGGGTTTAAGGGGAGCCGCAAAAGCACCCCCTATGCCGCCCGTATGGCAGCGCAGTCCGCTTCGGAATCGGCGCAGGGGCATGGCATGAAAGAAGTTGATGTGTTTGTGAAAGGCCCTGGGCCTGGCCGCGAAGCCGCAATTCGCGCTATTCAATCCAGTGGTCTCAAAGTTCGTTCGATCAGCGACGTGACACCCGTACCGCATAACGGCGTTCGCCCGCCCAAGAAACGCCGCGTGTAATCGGCTCGTTGCCGAAGGAGGCAGGCTTGGTTACAGTAACAAGCAATATGGTGCTACCGCACAAGGTAGAAAGTGATGCAGCTACCCGCAATTATGGGCGGTTTATTATCAGCCCGCTGGAAAGCGGCTATGGCCTCACGCTCGGTAATGCCCTGCGGCGTGTGCTGCTGTCTTCGCTGCCCGGTGCAGCGGTGACGAGTATCCGCGTCTCTGACGTGCATCACGAGTTTTCCGCCATCCCGGATGTTCGTGAGGATATGACACAGCTCATTCTGCAGGTCAAGCAGCTTCGCCTGATGCTGCACGATGCAGAGTCGGCGCGTTTGCGGCTGGAACATCGCGGTGAAGGTACGGTCACGGCGGCAGATATCAAGTGCCCGCCGGAAGTCGAGATTGTGAACACAGATCTCTACCTGTTCACGGTCGATTCGCCGAACGCGCACCTGGAAATGGAACTCGAAGTACGTGCCGGGCGTGGTTACAGCCCTGCCGAGGAACGTGGCCGTTTGCCCATTGGCGAGCTGCCTGTCGATGCCATTTTCAGCCCTGTGCGCCGCGTAAACTTTGATGTTGAGCGCGCGCGTGTGGGACAGCGCACCAACTACGACAAACTCATCCTGGAAATCTGGACGGATGGTACCATTCGCCCACAGGAAGCCCTGGCGCAGGCCGGCCAGATCCTGATCCGCCACCTGACGGTGGTCAGCGGTATCGACGCGGATATCCCTTATCTGGTGGGCGGTGATGTCGATGAAGCCCCCATGCCTGAACCGAGTGGCGGTAAGCGTCCGCAGTTGAACGACAAACTGATCGAAGAACTGGACCTCAGCGTTCGCGTGTTCAATTCTTTGAAACGTACAGGGATCACGACGATCGGTGATGTTCTGGAGATGCTGGATCGCGGCCCGGATGCCATGCTGGCGATTCGCAACTTTGGCGAAAAGTCGCTGGATGAGCTGATCGAAAAACTGCGGGAAAAGGGCTATCTGCCCCCCGAACCTCAAGACGACTCGGAACCAATGGAATAGAATGGAATAAAGAGGGCAATCATGCGTCATCGCGTTAAAGGCAAACATATGAACCGAAATACGGCCATGCGCCGGGCACTGCGCCTCAACCTGACGACGGCGCTGCTCACGCATGAACGTATTGAGACCACAGAGGCAAAAGCGGAGTTTGTGCGCGGGCATGTGGAGCGCATCATTACGCTGGCCAAGCGTGGTTTGGCAAAAGCCGAAGCGGTGGGCGATCCGGCGGTCGCTGTCCATGCGCGTCGCCTGGCAGCCAGCCGTCTGAACAATGACCGCGTACTGGTGCAGAAGGTGTTCGATACCCTTGCGCCGCGTTATAAGGAACGCCCTGGTGGCTATACCCGCATGTATAAGCTGGGGCCGCGCAGGGGCGACAGCGCCGAAATGGTGCTGGTAGAACTGGTTGACCGCGCAGAAGAGGCGTAATTGCGCCAGGGGCCGCGCCAGCGTTACCGCGCCATCCTCGCCTATGATGGCACTGCCTACCTGGGGTTTCAACGGCAAAGCGACGAAACCCCCACCATTCAGGGCATGGTTGAACGGGCACTGACGGGCGTTACCCAGCAGCCGGTGGCCATCACCGCAGCAGGGCGCACAGATACCGGTGTCCACGCGACCGGGCAGGTCATCGCATTCGAGGTCGAGTGGGCGCATGGGGCAGATACGCTGCTGCGGGCGCTGAACGCAACCCTGCCAGACGACATCGCACTCCAGGCAATCGCCGTGTGCGATGCAGCTTTTCACCCGCGCTTCAGTGCGCGCAGCCGCCTTTACGGGTATACCATCCTGCAGGCGGCACAGCGACAACCGCTGCTGCGCCACCGCGCATGGCACGTTCACAAAACATTAGACCTCGACGCCATGCAACAGGCTGCGTCGCTCCTGTTGGGCGAGCACGATTTCGCCACATTTGGGCAGCCCCCGCAGGGCGAGGTGACGATCCGCACGGTGTTTCGCTCGGAATGGTCACATCACCCGCAGACCTATGGTGCGCTGCTGGTGTATCGCGTGGAGGCTAACGCTTTCTTGCAGCACATGGTGCGGCGGGTTGTAGGTATGCTGGTTGAGGTGGGGCGTGGCGCGCTAACGACTGGCGATTTTGCCACAGCCTTTCGCGCAGCCAACATCGCTTTGGCGAAAACGATGGCACCGCCACAAGGACTCGTCCTTGAAGCTGTGTCTTATAACGATGCATAAACTTTGAGCTACAGAGGCGCGGCAGACGCCCGCCGGAGGACTAGACTAATGAGAACCAAGACTTTCGTAACCACACCTACCGATATTCAGCGTCGGTGGTGGGTTGTGGATGCCGAAAACCAAACGCTTGGGCGTCTTGCAGCCAGGATCGCGCCCATTCTTCGCGGCAAACACAAACCGATCTACACCCCTAACCTGGATACGGGTGACTATGTCATTATCATCAATGCGGAGAAAATCCGCGTGACAGGCAACCGCCTTACAGACAAGCAGTACTTCCACTATTCCGGCTATCCGGGGGGTATCAAATCGATCACCCTCAAGGATCAGCTTGCGAAGCACCCCGAACGCGTTCTGGAATCCGCCATTCGCGGGATGCTGCCCAAAGGGCCGCTGGGGCGCGCCATGTTCAAGAAACTGAAGATCTACGCGGGCGGCGCGCATCCTCACCAGGCGCAGAACCCCGAAGTGCTCGGCCTGGAGGTCAGATAACCGATGTCATCACAGTATTACGAAGGTATCGGACGTCGTAAGGAAGCTTCGGCCCGTGTGCGTCTGTTCCCTGGCGGAACGGGCAACATTGTGATCAATGATAAGGACGGGCGCGAGTATCTGCCGCGCGAGGGCGACATCGAAATCTGCCTGGAACCGCTGACCACCATCGGCGCGGTTTCGGCCTACGACATCAGCGTACACGTGAGCGGCGGTGGCATTTCTGGCCAGCGCGATGCAATTCGTTTGGGCATTGCCCGCGCGCTGCTGAAGATCGACCCGGATGTGAAGCCGGCCCTGAAGGAAAAGAAATTCCTCACGCGCGACCCGCGCGTTAAGGAACGCAAGAAACCAGGTCTCAAGCGTGCGCGCAAGGCGCCGACTTATACGAAGCGCTAGACGATAAACACAAAA
>CAZQIJ010000202.1:2017-8081 GCA_964592955.1 uncultured Anaerolineaceae bacterium | reverse complement strand
CCCCTATACACGCGATGTGCGTTTCACCCTGCATCTTAATCTTGTCTTGGTACTACGTCATGCGCGGCCCAAATGAGTCTTGTCGCGGTACTAGTACCAGGGTAGAACGCCCCGCCTTCAGGCGCGGGGAGTATATCACAAGGCCAGACACAGGAGAGACTCATGAGCCGCATCATCACCATTACCTTAAAACCGTCGCTCGACCGCACCATGATCACCCGCTATCTCAATCCCGGTTACCATAATCTGACCACCGAACCCACCCGGCTCGATCCTGCCGGGCATGGGGTGAGCATCGCGCGCGGGCTGCACCGCCTGGGGGTGGCCACCAACGCCGTGATTCTGCTGGGCAATGACGCCACCGCCCGCGCCTATCGGGCGCTCATCGAGGCCGAAGCCATCCCGGTGACGCTTGTCCCACGCAGCGGCACCACACACAGCCACATCATTATCAAGGATACCGGCGCGAAAACCGAAACCCACATCGTGGAGGAATCCTCAGTGGGCACCGAAGCCGATCTGGAGGCCGTCATCGAGGTGCTGCGTGGCGTCATCGGCGCGGGCGATACCGTCGTTATGGCCGGCGCACTGATGACCGACGCCCCGCCCGATACCTATGCGCGCCTCACCAACACCGCGCACGCGCTGCATGCAACGACAGTCGTCATCGCCAGCGGTGACCCGCTCAACCGCGCGCTGCGCACCTCCCCAGAGACGGTGGTGATCCGCCGCCGCGAGATGGAAGCGCTCTTCAACTTTCCCATTCGCACTGAGGCCGATGTCGTCATGGCGGCGCGCAAGGTGCTGGAACGCGGCACGCAGCGCGTCGTCGTGACGATGGGTGGCGACCAGCGCCCGCCGCTGGGAGTCCTGGTTACGCCGGATCAAGCCTGGATGGCGCTTTCGCCAGAAGCTGAAATCGGCACCATCAGCGGGGTCAACGATGCGTTTGTAACCGGCTATCTGTGGGGCGTGCAGCGCGGGGATGCGCCAGACCGTGCGCTGTGTTTGGCGGCGGCAGCAGCCACCTTTGCCGCGACACAGGTCGGCCATGAATTTGGGACACCGGAAGATGTGGAGGCGCTGCTGCCCCAGGTGACCGTAACGGATAACATCCAGTAACGCTGCTCAGCGGTTCAGCCACGCCGCCACGCGCTGCGCCGCCGCTTTGCCCTGGTCGATGCGATCCTGAAGGGTGGGCGGCGCTGCTTTCGCCACATAGTCACTGCCTGCCAGCGCGACGCCGTCCGGCAGCAGCGCGCGAATGCCTTCGATGGTGCTGATGTGCTCTGGCTGCCGCCACATGAGCGGGTCGGATTCTTCCCAAGACGACACGGCCTCGGTAACCGGGTTCAGGTCCCAGCCCATCAGCGCCGCGAACCCTCCGATGGCGTCCGCCGGGATTTCGTCCACATAGCGCAGCCCTGCCTGCACCAGCACATGCCCGGTTGGCACGCGCGGCGGGCGGTCCAGCACGTGGATGTAGGTGATGGGGTAATCTGCGGGCGGGGCAGACGGAATATGGGGCAGGTCGCGGTAGCCCAGCGACAGCCGCGCAATGGTGTCGTAGCGGTAATCCAGCAGCCGAAAGCTGATCTCTGGGTTGAGGGTGTGGAAGATGCGTTCGGCATAACGCGCTGGCGCAGCCACGATCACCGCGCGCGCGTTCAGCACCATGCCGTTTTCCATGCAGATGTAAAACAGCGCTTCACGGTCATCTGCGCCAATGGTGCTCACGGCCATGCGCTGCATGAGGCGGTGGTTGCTAAGCGTGGGGCGTGCCAGCACATCGATGAGCGTGCCTGTGCCGCCGTTAAACGTCAGCCATTCTCCCTGCGTGTCGCTGCGCACGAGCGTGACCGCCTCGCGCAGGCCCAGTTCGTCAAGAAACGGCGCGTCTGGCGCTTCGCACACCAGCATCGGCCCGGCATCCAGGATAAACCCGTCGCGCGTTTGGCTGGCGATGCTGCCCCCAACGCGGCGCTTCACCTCGATCAGCGTATAGGTAATGCCCACACGGTCCAGCTCATAGGCGGCAGACAATCCGCTTAGCCCGCCGCCAATGACGATAACTTCAGCCACTTAGGCTTTGTCCTCTGCCAGTGAGGTCACCACGCGCTTAACCCCCGGAAGGCTCCCCAGCCGCCCAGCCAGCGCCTCCACGTTTACCCCTTGCGGCACACTGCCCGTAAGGATGACCGTGCCATATTCAACCGTGACCTGCACCCCGGTCGGCACATACTGCCCGGTTTCGAGCCGGATCTTTTCATCGTAGAAAAACTGGCTGTGATCTATCCCGGTGACGCCGGTGATAAGCCCCACATTGTTGACAACGTACTGGTGATTCGGGAAGCTGCGCACGTGCCCGCTGAGCGTGACGAACCCCTCGCTCACCGTAACGTGAATGGAGTGACGGTCTGCACGCACCGGCGGGTAACTGTGCAGCAGTTGGTGAACATCATGGTCAATGTCAATGTCTGAGCGTGAAATGTCAATGATCTGGTTTGCCATTTATGAACAACCTCATATTGAAAGTCTTTTGGAGTCCATTGTGACCCAGAAGTCGTGCGAATGCCAGTGATGACTCTCATGAAAACAGCACAACTTATTCATGACGTTAACGTAGCGTGTGAAGGGAATGATTCAGGCTTGTGGAGCCTGGGTTATGCTGATCGACAAACGGCTGATCGGAACGCTGGCTGTGGCCGGGGTGGCCCTGCTGCTCGCCTACGTCATCATGAGCTTCGTCGCCCACACACCGCAGGAACAGACGAGCACACGCGGCGACTCGCGCAGCAGACGCGTTGAAGCGTGGCTGAACGCGCTGGATGACGACGAACTGGCGCGCTGCGGGAGCGTTTGCGCGGCGCGCGACCGGTCTTCGCTGGGGACGCTGGAGCCGCTGCTGGATGACGACGACATCCCCAAGCGAAAACGCATCGAGTACTAATCTCTGTGCGCGGGAAATGCGGGTACAATCACTGCTAATCGCCCCTGCAATCTGCTGGATCAACCCATTTAAATCCGCCGGATTTTGCAGGGACAACGCCTGCGCTGTCTACGATTGTGCGTATTCGTTTTGGTTTGTCCATGAGCATTGTTAATCATGCCTGCTGCACGCTGGACGCAGCGGTAGGGTAAGGTTGCACCTGATGAACGATACTTTCCCGACCTCAATCATTGTCGTGAATTTTCAGCGCCCGGCCAACTGGTGCCCGCGCGCGGTCACGGTCGCGCTGGCTTTTGCCTGGCTGGCGGCGCTTGTGGCGGTGCTGGTGGCCGCTGTGCTGGATGTTCGGCTGGCGCTGCTGCTGATGAGTGCGGTGGTGGTCTCCAAGAGCGTGCTGCTGTTCAGCGCCAGAAAACAGGTCTGCGCGCCGCACACGTATCCCGAAGAAACGCTGCTGGGGGGGCTGGAAAACAGCTTCGACCTGCGCCTGCTGCTGGACAGCGAAGATGGCCACACTCGACCCTAAGCGTGTCTCCAGGTTTTTGTCTGTGATGCTGCGCCATGAACCGCACAAATTCGGCATCACCCTGGACGCCGAAGGGTTCACGGATGCGGACCGTGTTTTCAGCGTGGTGTGCAGCCGCTTCGGCCTCACGCCTGAAGAAATCACGGCGGTGCTGCAAAGCCCTGGCGGCCAACAGCGCTTCGAGCTGCACGCGGGGCGCATTCGCGCCATGTACGGTCACAGCACGGTTGAAGTGACCTACCCGCCCGCCGTGCCACCCGAAATCCTCTATCACGGCACCACCGCCGAAGCCTGGAACGCGATTCAGCACGAAGGGCTGACCGCGCAGAAACGCCAGTACGTTCACCTCTCTGTCGATACCGAACGCGCGCAGAACGTGGCCACCCGTCACGGCAGAGCCATCATCCTGCGCATCCGTGCGCTGGCCGCTCACGAGGGCGGCATCATCTTCTACCATCCCGAACCCAGGCATTACCTGGTGAAAGCCCTGCCGCCGCACTTCATCAGTAGTTCGACAATGTCACATTAGCGATGCTGTTCCTGCATTCAGGCTATTCCACGCGGGTGATGGCCTGCGGCTGAAGCGCCACGTTTTCAGACCAGTTCCCGGCCAGATCCTGTGCCCACACCGCAAAGGCATACACCCTGCCCGGTTCGCCGCTGTAGTCAGCCGCTTCGTCGCGGGTTTGCAGCCAGCGGGACCAGCGCCCATCGTCCACGCGCACCCACACGATGTAGGTCTGAATGCCGCTGTTATCGCGCCCGCCCCACTGCACGCGGAACGTTGCCGGGCTTACTTCCGGCAGCGCAAAGACCGCAGCGACCGGCGGGCGGGTATCGTGGGCCGGGTCGGTGGTTGGCGCGGGTGGCGCGGTGGTGGCGGGCAGCCCGGTTTGGGCGGCGCTGGCGTCCAGCGTGCGCCGGATCACCAGCGGTGTGATGGCCCCTTCTGGTCGCTCGATGACGATCAGCGGGCTGCCGCCAATGGCCGCGTCTGCGCCGGGTGGGGGTTCGGGGTAGTCATCTGGCTGCGCGGGCGGCAGAAACAGCGCGTAATGGCCGCTGGCATCCGGCGTGATGATGCGCTCCGCCTCCAGGTCAATCACCTGCGCGTGCGTGCCCTCCGCCGGGAGCATCAGCGTGAACGGCTGAAACGTGCGGTTCCACAGTACAATCACCTTTTCACCGTTGTCACGCGGGAACTCCATCACCATCGCGGGCGCGGCGTTCGCCAGCCGCACCACCTGCCCGCGTCCGAAGGGCTGTGCGAAGACCTGGGCCAGCAGCGCGTAGGCCTGGGCCGCAGCGCGGGACGATCCCGGCTGTGGGTGTTGGTTGAAGCACACAGACGAAGTCTCGTTGCGCAGCAGCCCAAAAGCGTCGCCAGAACAGGCCGCGCCCGCGCTGCACAGGCTGCCGTCATTGGGCGGGAATGTGGTGCCTGGCGGTTGGTCGCCGCAGTCGTCGTAAAGCTGGTGGAAGATCACCACCTCTGCGCCTTCCACCCAGGCATACGCCGCGCTCTGAATCAGGTACCATGCCTGCTGCTGCATCGTGGCGCGTCCCACACGTTCGACCGGGGAGCGCGCCCAGGTCGGCCCCGGATAATCGTCCCACACCGCGACGCCCGTCTCGTTGACCCAGATCGGGCGCGCCAGACCATAAGCGACCAGCGTCTGGCGCACGTTCAGCACCAGCCATCCGCTGCGCCAGGGGTCGCTGTAGCTGTGGACGGCGATCAGGTCCATGTACCAGTTGAACTGCTCGCGCAGGGGATCGCTGGCGGTAATTTCCAGCACGCGCGCCAGCCAGTTATCCTGTGTGGGGAACAGCAGCCCGCCGAACATCACCTGCGCGCCGGGGTCTGCATGGTGCGCCACGATGTAGGCCACCTTCAGCAGGCGGGCATACTCGCGGATGCTGCCGCGCCAGAACGCGCGATGGTCTGGCTCATTCCACACTTCCCACACACGGATACCCTGCTCTGCGCCCAATCCCAGCGTGCTGGCCAGCGCGCCGCCCGGCCTGTAGCGGCTGACTGCCGCATAAACGAACACCGCCCAGGGGTTCGCCGGGTTGATCGCCTGGCCATCGCCCGGCAGATCAGAGCCATCTGCGAAGATCGGTTCGCCGATGCCCTGCGGGATTTCATCGTCCGCATAAAACGCGGGATGGCCAAGCAGAATCGCGTTGATCTCCAGACCGTGTCGCAGGTCATCCACGACCTGCCGGTCATACGCTGCCCAGTTCCACACATCCGGCGCGGTCTGCGCGCGATCCCAGTAGAGCGGCCAGCGGTTCCAGCCTGCGCCCAGTACCAGCGCGCGCTGGTAACGCGCCTCTGCCGTGCCGCCCTCTGCGGCGCTGATGTGCGCAATCCCTAAGCGCGTGTTGTGCAGCGCTGCCGCCCTTTCTGGCAGTGCAGGCTGCCCCAGCGCTGCCGGTTGATTTGTGCGCAGGCTCAGCAGCGCACAAATGCCCAGGAACAGGATGAGTTTACGCATGGTACTTCCATCGTGCAGATTCTATCGTACAGATGCTACCGTGCAGATGCTACCGTGCAGATGCTACCGTGCAGATGCTACCGT
>CAZQIJ010000202.1:0-1917 GCA_964592955.1 uncultured Anaerolineaceae bacterium | reverse complement strand
CTACCGTGCAGATGCTACCGTGCAGATGCTACCGTGCAGATGCTACCGTGCAGATTCCATCGTGCAGATGCTACCGTGCAGATATTGCCTGCCATCAGATCGGGTAGGGTGCCGCCAGCTTCGAAACAGGCCGCGCGGCGGCCCGCGCTCATGCCGATTATACATGGCCGTGCGCCTGTGTGGTTGTAAGTTTGCCCGCCTGCTGCTATCGTTGTCGAGACCACAACGCATCGTGTCACCTGGATGCCATAGGGTGTTGGCGAATCCTGCCCTCACCCTATCCCCTCACACGAAGGTGCTTGCTGCACCGGTGGCAGCGCAGCGGGGTAACGAGGGAGGGGGGCATCACCGCGCATCCATCGATTGAGATAACAGCAACTATAACAAGAAGGAGACCTGCTGATGCTGCATATCCTGCTCGTGCTGTTCGTGATCTACCAAACCCCCACACCTATCCTCACGGAGGCCGAAACCCTCATGCAGGAGGGGCGTTATGCCGAAGCTGTCGATGCCTACACCCAGATCCTTTCGCGCGATCCTGCCGATGTTGAGGCGTATCTGGGGCGCGGCGCGGCGCTGATGGCTTCTGGCAAGCTCGACGAAGCGCTGGCGGACTATGAGCAGGTCATCGTCTACGCGCCGTTCCAGTTGGAGGGCTATGCCCGGCGCGCGGCCATCTTTGCCAGCCGCCTGGATTACGAAACGGCGCGCGTGGAGATCAACCGCTATATTCGCCTGAACCCTGAAGCCGCCGAGGGTTATGCCGCCCGCGCCGACTATTACGACGAGGTCTCTGGGTATCCTGATGCCTATGGCGACCTGTCCTTCGCCATCGAACTCGAACCGGAGAACCCGTTGTGGTATGCGCGCCGCGCCACACTCACCTCGGCCTTCAGCGGGTTCGCCCAGGACCCGGATCAGCGAGTGTTCCTGTGCATTCGGATGGGCAGCGACCTTGACGAGGCGCTTGCTCTGGCCGGATCCAGCAGCGATATTGACGCCTCTACCCTGGCGACATGGTACAGAGAACGCGCTCAGGCGGCGTTATGCCTGGGGGACAGCGCCAGCGCACTCGACGATTTTTCCGCCGCCATCGACCTTGCGCCCAGCAGCAGCCTGTACCGCGCGCGCGCTAACCTGGAGGAAGCGCAGGGCGATTACGAAGCCGCAATCGCCGATGTCACCTCTGCGCTGGCGCTGCTGCCCAACGATCATACCCTGTTGGTAGAGCGTGCCCAGCTCCTTGAAGACAGCGGCCAGTATGACGCAGCTCTGGCCGATTACACCACCGTCTACGAGATGACCGAATGGCCGGATATTCTGGTGGCGCGAGGACGGGTCTACAGCAACCAGGGCGATTTTGACGCCGCGCTGGACGATCTTAACGCGGCGGTCGCGGCAGAGGTTGAGGGGGCCTTGCTGACGCGCGCCGTCACCCACGAACGCCGCGGCGATACCGCAAGCGCCGCGCAGGATTATTACGCCTGGATCATCGCCGAGAATTTTGAACTGATCCCCGGCGCGCTTCAGACTGATGGCACCGACCAGCTCTTGCTCGTCGAGGAATATCGGGCGCACGCCCTGACCTTTGAGGGCGGCGCGGGGCAGGTGCTGAACGTGGCCAATAACGACAGCGGCGAAACCTTCGACTCGCTCCTCATCGTCCTCGGCCCGAACGGTGACGCAATCGCGGCGGCAGATGACAATGCCGGCGGGCTGAAGGCCGAGATTTTCGATTTTGTGCTGCCAGACGACGGCACCTACACGCTGATTCTTACCCATTCTGGCGGCATTGGCAGCACGTGGCTCACCATCCGGGGGACGCTTGCGCCAGCGCCCTGACCGGTGGCTGCCGCGGCTGGTGCCTCAACAGGGTGCGACAAGCTGAGCATGCGGGGTGCAGGGGGCTTCGCTCCC
>CAZQIJ010000201.1:0-8113 GCA_964592955.1 uncultured Anaerolineaceae bacterium | reverse complement strand
ATGCGGCGCAGCCCGCAGCCGATGTCACAGCGCAGCCCGCAGCCGATGTCACAGCACAGCCCGCAGCCGATGTCACAGCACAGCCCGCACCGGAAACCGCAGCGCCCGCAGATCAGCAGGCAGATGCCGCGCCCCCCACTGGCGAACTGTCACCCACCGAAAACAACGGCTAGTCCACCCCGGCGCAGATAAGTACGCAAAAAACCGCAGGCAGGGTAGGGGCACGGCACGCTGTGCCCACTGCTTATGGATTTCCGCCAACATGTACTTAACCGCCGAAGAAATCCACACCTTCAAGGATGCCGATGGCGTCCAGCGCGCGCATAGAAGCATCCATCTGTACGAACGCCGCCAGCACCTCGTTGGCAGAAAGCGCAGTTGCAAACTGGCTCTGGCTGTCCACCAGGTTCTGCAGCAGCCCCGCCAGACTGCGATACGTATCCAGCAGCAGATCATACTGCCGCGAAACACAGTCCGGCCTGCCGCTTTCCTGCAGGCGGCGCAGCTCCCGGCGCATATCGTTCAGCACATCGCGCGCCATGTTGTAATCCGGGTTCTCAAACAGCGGCGTAAACCGGCCAAATGCAGACCCCAGCGTGGTGTACTGCTCGAACATCCAGCGCACTTTTGGGCAGCTCGCCGTATTGTTGGTGCGGTAGGTGGTCAGCGTGGCGCTTTCGCTGAAGGGCAGCCCGGCAGCAGCCAGCCGATCCCCGATGCCGGTGAGCCCGTCCAGCGCGTCCATGACCTGTGCCGCGTACAGGCGCACGTCTTCCACCGAATAGGTGATGAACTGGTCGATATTCGCAACCGCGCTCAACGGATGCGTGAAGCTGGTGATAACACGCGTCTGGGCTTCCAGGATTGTGTCGCGCAGCGCCGTGACCTCTGCACAGTCCGGGTAGGGGGCGTTGGTCAGGCGGCTCTGGTTGGCGATGACCTCGTTGATCGCCATCGTGCCATAACCCATCAGGTTGATACCGTCAGCCTGCGGCAGGACCGCGAACTGCAAAAACGGCTCCACATAGGCCCGCACCTCACCCCACCACAGCGCCGCGTCGCACGGATACGGCGTGGGGGTCGCGCTGGGGGCCGGGGTAGGGGATGGTGTCAGCGTTGGGCCGCCTGGCGTGATGGTAGCCGTGGGCTGCGCGCCGATCAGGTTTGTGCCTCCGCTGCCTCGCAGCAGCACCACACCGCCAACCACCAGCACCAGCGCCATGACGACCGCCGCGGTGATGAATCCGGTCCGGTTGGATGCGCGGGCAGGCGTACCGGCGTCGGCCTTCGGCAGCGGCTTTCCGAAATAGGCTTCGATGGCGGCAAGCTGCTTCAGCCAGTGCTGGGCGATGGGATCTTCGAGCGCACGCAGCAGCGCGCACGCCTCGCCGAAACGCTCCTGCTTGATAAGTTCACGCGCTTTTCTGAACTGCTCTCGTGACACTGCGCTGCCCTCGTTGTCTCTGTTATGGCTATGGCCATTATAACACGGAGCCTGCCCCACACGCCGACTGCGCCCCCCGGTACTAGACCAGGTTGCGCAATTGTCCAGGGTACGCAATACTGATAGAAAGACAGGAGGACGTTGAGCATGGCTACACATGACGAAAACGAAGAACAGGAAGTGCTTCAGCGCGGTATCGCCGCGTTTCAGGCTGGCAACATGTCCGAAACACGCAAATTGATGACCTCGATCTTGCAGAGCAACAATCGCAACGAAACCGCGTGGTTGTATCTGGCACGCGCCCAAAGCGACACGGCCAAGCGCCGCCTTTATTACGAGAAACTGCTTAAACTGAACCCGTCCCACCCGCAGGCCAATGCCGAAATCGACGAAGCTCCCCAGGCTGCTTCGCCTGGCCCTGCCGGGGGGGCCAGCGCCGCAGGTCAGGCCAAACCGCGCGAGCGTGTGGTGACGGCAGAGCCAGTGATGAACCTCAGCGGCGGCGTGCGTGTGCCCCCCGGCATTCCAGATGCGCCCGAACGCCTCACCCCCACGTATGTCAGCGACTTCGTGCAGAGCACTGTGCAGTCCAGCCTGGCCGTGCTGCGCGGCGGGGCCGACCCCCTGCACCTCAACGCGACCTGGTGGCGTGTGGTTTTCACAACCGGGCTGGTTGGCCTGGTCATTGGCCTCACGCAGATCGTCGCCTATCTCATTACCTACCTGCGCTTTCCGTTTGGCTTTAACCTGCTCTACGTGATTACGCAGCCTTTCCTGATGATTCTGCTCACGCTGGTCGCTGTGGGCGCGGGGGTATTTCTCTCCCACTGGTACCTGACGACGCAGGCCGGCGGTCGCAGCGATCTGCTGCACCACGCCACCGCAATGGTCGCGGTGTGGACGCCGCTCACCATCATCCTGTGCGGCCTGCAGTTGATTGAGGTCATTATGGGCACCGGCGGCACCAGCATCATCAGCATCATGCGCGGCGGCGGCGTCAACAATGTGCTGACGGCCATCGTCGGGGGGATTGTCGTGGTATTTGCCATTCTGCTGGCGTCGCAGCTCATCCGCCGCCTGTGGATGACCGTGCCCGAACGCGCGATGACCACTGCCGCCGCCGTGATGTTTTTCGTCACCGCCTTCGTGATGACCGTCTGATCCCGGCCACATAACCGTTAGCATGGCGCGGGGGCGAGCCAACCACTCGCCCCACGCGCCTGCTCAGATCGAGTTCAGGATGTCGCGGCGGCGGCGCTGGTACTCTTCTTCCGTAATCAAACCCGCACGCTTAAGCTCTTCGAGCTGCCCAAGCCGGTCCTTCACGCTCCCGGTGGAACTGTCGCCCATCAGATCTCCCAGCGGCGAGGGGTTGAACAGGTCACTTTCTGCCGAGGCTTCAGAGGGCGTGCGCTTACGCGGCGCGCTGCCCACAGGCGCGTCTACCGGCCTGCCGCCCTGAACCACGATGGTCCGGCCACGCCCGCGCCGCCCGATGCCCATCAGCGCGCCCAGGAACCACAGCACCCCACCCAGCAGGCACGCCCCCACAGACAGCCCGATTCCGATGAGCACCGGCGGGAAGAACTGCGCGATCTCCCCAAACAACTGTGTGGAGAAATCCACCGTCACATTGCGCTGTACGCCATTGTTGAGGTTCACGCAGTACGCGCCGTCCTCTGCGTTAAAGCTGAAGCTCCCGTCTTCAAAGCTGAAGTTTGTGTCGCCGGTCTTTAGCGTTTCACCCTCATTGCAGATGCTGGCCTCAATGTTCCTCACCAGGCTTTCGATGTCCAGCGCCTCCAGCTCCGTTTCCATCTGCGCTAACTGCTGCTCCATGTTGCTGACCTGCGAGCTGAAGTAGATCGGCGCGACGCACACCGAGCCGAAAATGAGCAGGATACCAACCAACCGAAATAATCTACCCATGATAAAACATCCCCCTGTAGCGAAGACGCTGCTTAACTTCCTCTCATCAGTATAACATAGTCGGCGGCACCCGCAGCACTTCGCACGCTGCGTTGAACTTGCCCGCTGGCGTTTGTGGCGCAGTGACCCGCGCCGCGCTATGATTCGCGGCAGGGTCCGGCTGGAAGTCGAGGTAAGCCATGCATCTGGATTTAAACGATCAAATCGCGCTCGTGACGGGTGGAGCACACCGCGTAGGTAAAGCCATCGCGCTGGAACTGGCGCGGCGCGGGGTGAATATCCTGATCAACTACAACGCCACCCCGGAAGATGTCGCCCGCAACACCATCCACGAAATCAAGTCCTTCGGCGTGGATGCCCTGGCCGTGCAGGCAGACGTGAGCACCGAAGAAGGTGTTGCCCAGGTTTTTGAAACGCTGCGCGACCATTTTGGCCGCCTCAATATTCTCGTGAACAGCGCTTCTGTGTTTCCCTCTGGCACCCTGCTGGAAACAACGCTTGCAGAATGGCGTCAGACGCTCGATATCAACCTGACCGCGGCCTTCCTCTGCACACAGGCCGCCGCACGCATGATGCGCGAGAATACCCCATCCGGCGGCGCAATCGTCAATATCTGCGACAGAGGCTCCATCGCCCCCTGGCCAGAACGCGCCGCGCACGGCATCAGCAAGGCCGCGCTGTGGATGCTCACCCAAACCGCCGCCGTCAACCTTGCGCCGGATATCCGCGTTAACGGTGTGCTGCCTGGGCCAGTGCTTAAGCCGCCCAAAGGCGTGAGCGATGACCAATGGGAGCAGATCGGGCGCACCACCACACTGCTCCAGCGCACCGGCGATGCGGACGATGTGGCGCGCGCTGTCAGCTATCTCGTCAGCGAAAGCTACATCACAGGCGCGCTCCTTCACGTTAACGGCGGCGAACATTTCGTGCATTAACCTGCCAGCACACCCGCCGCTGCCGTGCCCTGCACTCTGACCGATCCGAATTGAGAACTCAGGTGAACGACCATGCATCCATTACAAGGTATCCATATTCTCGACCTCACCCGTCTGCTGCCCGGAGCGGTGTGCAGCCAGATGCTGGTCGATCTTGGCGGCGATGTCATCAAGGTTGAAGATCCCAATGGCGGGGATTACGCCCGCTGGCTGCCCCCTATGCTCGGCGAACACAGCGCCATGTTCAGCATGAACAATCGCAGCAAACGCAGCATCATCATCAACCTCAAAACCGCCGAAGGGCAGGCCATCTTCAAGCGCCTGGTGGAGCGCGCCGATGTGCTCATCGAGGGGAACCGCCCCGGTGTCATGGCGCGCCTGGGCCTGGATTACGACTCCCTGCACGCCGTGAATCCCGCCCTCGTCTACTGTGCGCTTTCGGGCTGGGGTGTGGACGGCCCCTATGCCCAGGCCAGCGGCCATGACCTGAATTACGCCTCGCGCGCCGGGTTGGTTGGCTCTATGCAAACACCCCAGGTCATCGGCGGGCAGATTGCCGATATCGGCGGAGCCTATGCCGCCGTCAGCGCCATTCTGGCCGCCCTTCTGCGCCGCGAGCGCGGCGGCGGCGGCGCGTTTCTCGATATCAGCCTGGCCGAAGCAGCCCTGCCTTTTGTCCTTTACAACTGGACCGAATCCGTCTTCAACGGCACCCAGGGCGGCCAGGGTGGCCTAAGCGGCGGCGCGGCCTTCTATCGCGTATACATGGCGCGCGATGGCCTGCCCGTGGCCCTCGGTGCCATCGAAGAAAAGTTCTGGTCAAATTTCTGCACCGTCGTCGGGCGTACCGACCTCATCGAGAATTACTTCGATCCTGCACGCCAGCGCTACCTGGCCGCCGAACTGACCGAGATCTTCGCCACCCGCACCGCCACTGAATGGGATACGCTGCTTAGCACCGCAGACTGCTGCTTTACCCTGGTGCTGCCCCCCGGTGAGGTCGCAGACGATCCCCAGTTCAAGGCGCGGCGCATGCTTGGGCGCTTTGACGACGAACACGGCACCCCCTGGATGCGCAGCCCGCTTCGCATCAGCGGCAGCACGCCCGAAATCACCAACGCGATTCCCGGTTATGGCCAGCACACCCGCGAAATCCTCGCCGACGCAGGCTACAGCGCCGACGAAATCGCCGCCTTCATCGCCCAGGGTACGGTCAAAGCATAGTTCATGCTCACGTAAACCCTTTGGCTAACACCTCAGGTATCCTTGCCCCCTCACCCGTAAATCCTTGCTTCCACGCTGGGGCGAGGGGACTTTCTGTCCCACGGTTCACCCCCTTCGCCCCTCAGTGGGACAAGGGGCAGGGGGGATGAGGGGAATGAAAAAGCGCAACAGAACCTCAATGCGTAATTACCGATCAAAACAGAGTTAATGTTTATGTATAGCCTTAACTAATGAAACTGTCTTTCAGGTTTCAACCATGACAGATTGCGCGCTCAGAGATATACTCGCCATGTTCGCCTTTCCAGCACAAAGGAGCAGAACTATGCACTTTCCTTCACGCAATCTGGCGGTGCTCGCAGAGCAAAGACGTTCGTTGAAACAGGTGATTTCGATGACACAAGCGCGTTTCGAGGCGACGGGAAATGCGGAGTATCGCACCACCGCCAGCGCTTTGATCAAGATGCTCGCGGACCTGGATGCACAGAAGGCGGACCTGGATGCGCAGAATATGCACGCACTTCGCGAGATGGCGATGCGGCCCGGTTTCGAATATCTCCAGTCGTACATAGACGCGCAGGACATCGAAGATCGCAGAGATGCGGCCCTCTAACTGCGCTTACCCTTGACCAATCACCAGGCGTGGTACCCCTGCGGGTACCCACCTGCTTTCATCTCATGCAAAACACAAATCAAATGCAACCCAACGTAGGGACAAGGCTTGCCTCGTCCGCCGTGAATCATCATTCGTGTTCGTTTTGATTTCTCCGTCAGTATCACGTCAGTATCGCACGTGCTATACGGTCACTGATGTAGTAAAATGAAGCCAATGCACATGGTCTAACAACGGATGAACCCGGATGTCCTCACTAATCCTGAAACTGCGAAAACTGAAAGAACTGATCTACACTCAGGAAACGTTGTTTGCAATCTACGGCAGCGAGTCGGATCTCATTATCCTGAAAAAGCTGCGCTGGTTGTATCAGTGCGCACAGGTGGACTATCTGCGCGTGCTCAATGCAGACAGCAACAGAAACACACCCACCTACCTCACCATGGTTTACACCGGTGAGCAAACGCTCGATGCTGTTTTAGGAATGTCGTAGTGCGCAGGGTTGAATGACCACAAAAAACAAACTTCCTCATGAACTGCTCCTCACGGGTTACCTGCTGAAACAGACAGAACTTCAGCGGCAGCTTATCCAGGCGCAGCAGGAGATTATCCGGTTACACCAGAAAATCGAGTCGCTTACGCCTCCTGAACCCGCCGAAGATGTCCACTGGCACAAGGTCTCTGCTGGCCTCACATCAGAAGAGACGCTGGCTTCCGATGACGTGGAACAGATCCGCAGGCTTCTCGGCTGGGTGCTGCGCTTTGGGCAGAAATACGTTCAGCCCTATGTTCACCTGCGCGTATATGGGGAAATCATTGCCCATATGTCACGCGGCATCAGCAGCAAACTCGCCGAGCTTGAGGTCCGGGCAGACTTTGCCGAGCTGTTTTCTCCGCCCAACGCTTTGGACTTTCAAACGGCTGTTAAGAAACGAACCGCACAAAGCGAGGCACCCCCGCCCAAGGATCCCAAGCCCTAAGCCCTCCACCCACCCAACTGTGCCGTGTATTCAAAACGGCGGGCAAAAACTCAGGTTAGCCCGGAATGGGGCACAGGCTGTGGCACGGCCCGCAAAACCCGCAGCCAGCCCCACAATCCGAACGCACCCCGCCGCGCCGAGATTCGGCCTAGTTGACTCGCTCCGGTCGTCAGGCTATAATCTCCATGATCGTTTAACGTCTACCAATCTATCAAGCTGGCCTACTTCAGGGGGCGTCAATGCCGATTCAAGGCAACCTCAGAGACTTCAGCACTACTCAGCTACTCAACCTGATCAACCTCTCAGGACGCACAGGAACACTGCGTATTTTTGAGGGCATACCCACCGGCGAAAAAGACGCGATGGGGAACGAGAAACTGGCACCGGGTAAGGAACGCGCACACGTGGCCTTCCGCACGGGTAAGCTGGTGTTTGCAGCACTCTCTGACCAGAAAAGTGACCTGATCGCCGTCCTGAACAAAGCTGGCAAGCTGAACGACGCACAGGCCAATATGATCCGCGAGCGTGCTCAGAACACGTCAGATAAAGCCCTGGCCGTCCGCCTCATCGGGGCCAACTATGTCACCAAGAACGATATCATCGCCAGCATCCAGCAGTACATTCTCGATATCGTCTATAACCTGATGGCCTGGAACCACGAACCCTTCCGCTTCGATGAAAACGACCATCCCAGCGAAGAGCGCATTCTGGTGCCCATTGACCTCGAAAATGTCATCATCGAGGGCGCGCGCCGCATGAAGGAAATGGACGAAATCACCAAGCACATCGAAAACCTGGACATGTGCCTCAAGTTCCCGGAAAATCCCAAAGAGAAGTTCGAGGGTATCCACCTCAGCGTCGAAGAATGGCGCGTCGTGTCGTTCGTTAACCCGAAGAATACGATCCGTCAGATCGCCAAAGCCAATAACATGACGGAAGTGGAAATACGCCGCATCGTGTATGGCCTGGAACAGGCCGGGCTGGTCGAAAT